>NZ_JBOBDM010000017.1:0-91106 GCF_050586605.1 Pseudomonas sp. ES1
CTCGACCTTGACCGCCTGCGAAGCGCGGGTGGCCTTGGCCCGTGCCGCTTCAACCGACTCGTCACGCGCCAGGCACACGCCCATGCGGCGGGTGCCGTTGATCTCAGGCTTGCCGAACAGGCGGATGGCGGTGTCCGGCTCGCTCAGGGCGGCGTTCAGGTTGGCGAAGGCGGTCTGCTGCGACTGGCCTTCGGGCAGGATCACCGCCGAAGCCGACGGGCCGAACTGGCGCACCACCGGGATCGGCAGGCCGAGAATCGCCCGGGCGTGCAGGGCGAACTGCGACAGGTCCTGGGAAATCAAGGTCACCAGGCCAGTGTCGTGCGGGCGCGGAGAGACTTCGCTGAACCACACCTGGTCACCCTTGACGAACAGCTCGACGCCGAACAGGCCACGCCCACCCAGGGCGTCGGTGACCGCCTGGGCCACCCGCTGCGACTCAGCCAGGGCTTTCGGGCTCATGGCCTGAGGCTGCCAGGACTCCTGGTAGTCGCCCTTCTCCTGACGGTGGCCGACCGGCTCGAGGAAGGTGGTGCCGCCCACATGGCGCACGGTCAGCAAGGTGATTTCGTATTCGAAGTCGATGAAGCCCTCGATGATCACCCGGCCCTTGCCGGCGCGGCCGCCTTCCTGGGCGTAGTCCCAGGCCTTCTGCAGGTCGTCGGCGCTGCGCAGCAGGCTCTGGCCCTTGCCCGACGAGCTCATCACCGGCTTGACCACGCACGGGTAGCCGAGGTCGGCGACGGCCTTGCTGTAGTCCTCGAAGGTGTCGGCGAAGTGGTAAGGCGAGGTCGGCAGGTCCAGCTCTTCGGCGGCCAGGCGGCGGATGCCTTCGCGGTTCATGGTCAGTTGGGTGGCGCGGGCGGTGGGGACGACATTGAAGCCTTCGTTCTCAAGCTCCACCAGCGTGGCGGTGGCGATGGCCTCGATCTCGGGGACGATGTAGTGCGGCTTTTCCGCCTCGATCACCGCGCGCAGGGCCACGCCGTCGAGCATGTTGATCACGTGGCTGCGGTGCGCGACCTGCATGGCCGGGGCATTGGCGTAACGGTCGACGGCGATCACCTCGACGCCCAGGCGCTGCAGCTCGATCACCACTTCCTTGCCCAGCTCGCCGCAGCCGCACAGCAGTACACGGGTCGCGGTAGGCGACAATGGGGTTCCGATACGGGTCATTTCAGGTCCTCGAAGGCGTCCGGGGCCGCGCCACGCTGGCTGCCGCCCGCTGAAAATTGGACCCGCATTCTACATCAGGATACGACCATCGCGCGCCGGGCACGCCAGGCCATGATCAGCCATACCGCGGTGACTCCGGCGAACTTCGACGCCAGCGCCGTGCCGATCACCACGGGGGTCAATGCGCCGATCATGCCGAAGAAGATGAAGGTATCCACCGGGATGCTCAGCGCCGAGCTCAGCCACAGGCGGTCGCGCAGGGGCCGGCGGGTGACGCTGAATACCAGCCAGTCGATCAGTTCGGAGACGAAGAACGCGGTAGCGCTGGCCAGGGCGATGGCCGGCTCGGAGGTGGCATACGAGAGCACCAGAGCCGCCAGCATGGCCAGCAGCGCGCCATGGCCGTAGCGGGTCTGCACCATGTCGCGCAGGATGAACACCAGGCCACCCCAGGCGGACCAGATCACATCCAGGTGCGGTGCGCTGGAGAAGGCGTAGTTGATCAGCACCACGCTGCTGATATAGGCGATGAGGTAGAACATGGGCTATCTGGATGTTGGGCAAGCCGCACAGAATACTTGAATTCAAAGTCAGCGCCAGACTCTTCGCGGGTAAACCCGCTCCCACAGGGATCGCGCTAGCCTTGAGGCAAGCATCGTACCTGTGGGAGCTGGCTTGCCAGCGATGAGGCCAGCATTGACGGCATAAGACAGTTGCTCCCACAGGCTCGTCGCTGAACCTGTGGGAGCGGCGGTTCGCCGCTGCGATCTACCCGCGAAGGAAACCGCAACGGTTCACATGCCGATGATCAGCCCCGCCGCCACCGCCCGCTCATGGCAGCGCTTGAGCACCTCACGGCGCTCCTGGTTGTCCATCCGCCCCCAGCGGGTGATCTCGCTCACCGTGCGCTGGCACCCGGTGCAGACATCCTGCTCGTCCAGGGCGCAAATGCTGACGCAGGGCGAGGCCACGGGCCGTTCGTCAGTCTTCATCGGGCACCAGTTCACGGGCGTAACGCTGGGCGTTGTGCACGTAATGCGCAGCGCTGGCTTCGAGCATGCGCTGCTGTTGCTCGGTCAGCTCGCGCACCACCTTGCCAGGCGAGCCCATTACCAGCGAGCCATCGGGGATTTCCTTGCCTTCGGGGATCAGTGCATTGGCGCCGATGATGCAGTGCTTGCCGATGCGCGCACCGTTGAGGATCACCGCGTTGATGCCGATCAGGCTGTAGTCGCCCACCGTGCAGCCATGCAGCATGGCGTTATGGCCGATGGTCACGCCCTTGCCGAGGGTCAGCGGCGAGCCCATGTCGGTGTGCATCACCGTGCCGTCCTGGACGTTGCTGTCCTCGCCGATGTCGATCAGCTCGTTGTCGCCGCGCAGCACCGCGCCGAACCACACGCTGGCACGCGCCTGCAGGCGTACCTTGCCGATCAGCGTGGCATTGGGTGCGGCCCAACTGGTGGGATGGGTCTCGACCCGCAGGTCGCCCAGGCGGTATTTCATGTGTCGCTCCTCACGGTTGAACGCCGGTGGCGGGGTGTGCCCCGCTCAGTTCTGGATGAAACGCTCTGGCGGCTTGTGCAGGCTGATGCCGGCATCGAACAGCAGGTTGACCAGCTCGACGATCATGATCGCCGACAGCCCCCAGATCTTGTAGTCGCCGTAGCGGTAGCTGGGCACGTACCAGCTGCGGCCCTGGTAATCGATACGGTGGGTGTGGTCGCGCGGGTCCTGGCGAAAGAACGCCAGCGGCACCGTGAATACGGCGGCAATTTCCGCATCGTTGGCGTGGTACTCGACGTAATCGGGGATCAGCCCGACGAAGGGCGTCACCTTCAGGCCATGCAATGAAATCAACGGGCTGAGCGGGCCGATCACCTCGACCAGGCCGGGCGGCAGGCCGATCTCTTCTTCTGCTTCACGCAGGGCCGTGAACACCAGGTCCGGGTCCTCGGGATCGCGCCGCCCGCCTGGGAACGCCACTTCGCCACCGTGGGTGGACAAGCCCTTGGCACGCAGGGTGAGCACCAGCTCGGGCTCATCGCTGCGGGTAATGGGTAACAGCACCGCTGCTTCCGGAAAACGGCTGTCCACCTGCAATGATGCAGGGGTGTGGTTGCTCATTCGGCGAAGAAGCTCGTCCAGCATTACGCACTCTCGATTCCAAGGCCTGCCGTGCATGATGCACCAAAGCCTGCGGGCACCCAAGCCCTGCCCCGGGCTGCTTGCAGTGGGCCGACCGCGCGCGCCAAGATAGCCAGACCCCACAGGAATGATGAAAGCATGAAATTCTGCAGCGCGTGCGGCCAGCCGGTTATCCAGCGAATCCCCGAGGGCGACAGCCGCCCGCGGTATGTGTGCGAGCATTGCCAGACCATCCATTACCAGAACCCCAACATCGTTGCCGGTGTGCTGCCCACCTGGGGCAGCCAGGTGCTGCTGTGCCGCCGCGCCATCGAGCCACGCCGCGGCTTCTGGACCCTGCCCGCTGGCTTCATGGAGAACGGCGAGACCCTCGACGACGCCGCTCGTCGCGAAACCGTCGAAGAAGCCTGCGCCCGGGTCACGCAAATGAGCCTGTACCAGTTGTTCGACTTGCCGCACATCAACCAGGTGCACGTGTTCTTCCGCGCGGAACTGGCCGACCTGAACTTCGCCGTCGGCGTCGAGAGCCTGGAGGTGCGCTTGTTCGAGGAACACGAAATCCCGTGGGATGAGCTGGCTTTCCGCACCGTCACACGCACACTAGAATGCTACTATCGCGACCGCGTCAGGCAGCACTACCCGATAGGCCATGAATACCTGCCGCCGATGAATGTCGCGTCATCCACCACTTAAGTTTTCAGGGATACGGTTTCATGCGCTGGTTGCTTGCCCTTTTCTGCCTCAGTGTCGCCTCGGTTTCGCATGCCGCGTTCACCGAAACCATCATTCGCAAGCCACAACCGGTCGTGCAGACCGTTTCACCCGCCAGCGCCGTGGTGCAGGGGCCGTTGATCGACAAAGTGCTGGTGCTCAAGTCCGAACGCCGCCTGCAACTGATCAGCCGTGGCGAACCGTTGAAAACCTACCGCATTTCCCTGGGCAAGCAACCCAAGGGCGCCAAGGTGCGCGAAGGCGACAAGAAAACCCCCGAGGGCCTGTACTGGCTCGACTGGCGCAAGGTCAGCGACCGCTACAACCTGGCCATGCACATCTCCTACCCGAACATCACCGACGCCGCCAAGGCCCGCCGTGAAGGGGTGGATGCCGGTGGCATGATCATGATCCACGGCACCCCGATCAACGAGGAATACCCGGAGTGGTACTTCCACACCCTCGACTGGACCGAGGGCTGCATCGCCATGCGCAACGACGACATGCGCGAGGTGTGGAGCATGGTCAAGGACGGTACTTTGATCGAAATCCGCCCTTGAGCGGCCGCCCCCTCGGCGCAATTTCCTAGGAAATTCCCTACACATTCTCACCACCCATCTGGCATTCAGATGGGCGCGAGACCGCATCCAATCGGCTAGGCAGATTCATAGAATCCACGCAAACGAGTACTCCCTTCGTACACGAATTGCCGGATTTCGCCATGCCGACCACCCTCCGTCGTGCCATCCCGCTGTACCTCGCCTGCCTGCTGCTGAGCCTGTGCAGCGTGCCGGCCGCCGCGGCAGAAGACCCGGCCAGCCTGCAACTGCACGACCAGCAGCAGTCGATACGCGAACTGGAACAGCGCCAGCGGCTGCAACGCTGGCAGTACCGCCAGCCGTCCAGCCGCACGCCACAAGGCACTTCGCCAGACGATGCCGGCAGCCCCTGCTGGCCAGTGTCAGGGGTGCGCATGAGCGGCAACCGCCGCCTCTCGGCCAGCGACCTCGAAGGCACCTTGCGCCCGCTGGTGCTGCCCTGCATGGACGTGGCGGCCATCAACCAGCTGTTCAGGGCACTGACCGAACGCTATGTGCAGGCCGGCTATCCACTTGCGCGCCCCTATCTGCTGCAGGCACCGCAGCCCGGCCTGCCACTGGACATCCTGATCGTCGAGGGGTTTGTCGAAGCCATCGAACTGGCCGGCGACGAGCTGCCGCTGTCGCTGCACGGTGCCTTCCCCGGCCTGCTAGGCCAGCCACTGCACCTGCCTGACCTGGAGCAAGGCCTGGACCAGCTCAATCGCCTGCGGGCCTACGACCTTGGCGCCGACCTGCTGCCCGGCGAGGTGGCCGGGGCGACGCGCATACGCATCGTCCCTCGCCAGGTCGGCGCCCGCTGGCACCTGGACAGCCGCTTCGACAACCGCGGCAGCCCGCTGACCGGCCGCCAGCGCCTCAACCTCGGGCTCGGCCTGGACAGCCCGCTGGGGCTAAACGACGACCTGCGGGTAGCGCTGTTCTCGACCGTGCTGCAGGCGCCCGGCGCCAGCCAGGGGGTGAGCCTGTACTACAGCATCCCTTACGGGCCCTGGTCCTTCGCGCTCAGCGCCAGCCGGCTGAGCTATCACTCACCGTTGCCCGGCGGGCGCCAGGCCAGCGGCGGCAGCCAGTTCCAGGGCCTGAGCAGCGAGCGCGTACTGTGGCGCAACCAGCAGGGCATGCTCAGCGCCGGCCTGCGCCTGGACCACAAACGCCTGGACAACTACCTGCAACGCCAACGCCTGGCCGTGCAAAGCCCGACCCTCACCACCCTCGACGCCGGCCTCAACCTGCTGTGGCTGGAGCATGGGTTGTGGAGCGCCTCGCTGGGGCTCAGCCAGGGCCTCGACGCACTCGGTGCCGACCGCCGCGCGCTGCGCCCCGGCGCCCCGAAACCCGACTTTCGCAAGTACCGCGCCAGCCTGCTGTACCTGGCCCAGGCACCGCCCGCGCACCCCTGGCGCTGGCAAAGCGAGCTGAACCTGCAATACAGCCCCGACCCGCTGCCCGCCATCGAGCAGCTGCTGCTCAGTGACAACAACAGTGTTCGCGGTGTGCGCCAGCGCACCGTCTCCGGCGCCAGCGGCGCCGCCTGGCGCAATACCCTCAGCTACCCCTTCGACCTCCTTTCATCCCCCGCCGTGCAACTGCGCCCCTACCTGGGCCTGGACCTGGGCTGGACCCGCTTCGACCACGGCAGCCCTTCGCAGCGCCTGGCCGGCGGCACCCTGGGCCTGGAGCTGAGCCTGCCCGGCAACCGCATACGCCTCGATTACCAACGCGCCCTGTACGCCAGCGATCGCCCGCGCCACGCGCTCGAACCCGGCTTCTGGGGCCTGGAGTGGACCTTGAACCTCTGATTCATCCACCGAAAGGAGAGCACCACCATGAAACCGACCGAACATCCCCGCCCGCTGCGCCCCGACCGGCTGCGCTGGGCCATGTTCCTCTGCCTGTGCGCCTCGCCCACGCTGCTGGCCGCCGGACAGTTGCAACCTGCCCCCGGCCCGGGCGGCACGCCATTGGTCAGCGAGGCGCACGGCGTTCCGGTGATCGATATCGTTGCGCCCAACGCCAGCGGCCTGTCGCACAACCAGTTCCTCGACTACAACGTCGGCAACCAGGGCCTGGTCCTGAACAACGCCGTGCACGCTGGCCAGTCGCAACTGGCCGGTGCCCTGGCGGCCAACCCGCAGTTCCAGGGCCAGGCCGCCTCGACCATCCTCAACGAAGTGATCAGCCGCAACGCCTCACTGATCGAAGGCCCACAGGAAATCTTCGGCCGTGCTGCCGACTACATCCTCGCCAACCCCAACGGCATCACCCTCAACGGCGGCAGCTTCATCAACACCACTCGCGCCGGTTTGCTGGTCGGCATCCCGGTCATCGAAGACCAGCAGCTCAAGTACCTGGATACGCTCAAGGCCGAGGGCGCGCTGCAAGTACTGGCGGGGGGCCAGTCCAACAAGGAAGGCGCGCTGGACCTGATCGCCCCGCGCATCGACAGCGTCGGACCGCTCGAGGCCAAGGGCGAGTTGAACCTGAACGTCGGCCGCCAACGCCTCGACGCTGCCAGCGGCGAGGTCCTGCTGCACCTGCCCGGCACCCCGGGCAGCATCGACGCCAGCCTGTTCGGCGCCATGCGTGCCGGGCGCATCCGCGTGGTGAGCAGCGCCGAAGGCGCAGGCGTCAAGGTCGGCGCCGTGGCCTTGCAGGCCGATGACGGGCTGACCATCCGCTCCGCCGGCGACCTGCGCGTGCAAGGTACCGGGCAGCAGCAGGCCAGCCTGACCAGCAGCCGCGGCGCACTGACCCTGGACGCCGCCGGCGACCTGCAACTGACCGCCACCCGCGGCCAGGCCGAGCGCATCGAAGCCCGCTCGGGGCAGACGCTGACCCTGGATGCCGCCACCCGCGAAGAGGTGCAACGAGACCGCGAGGCCTGGGACAAGAAATGGTGGTTCGTCACCAGCGAAACCTACAGCCGCGAACGCACCCAGACCGACCTTGCGCAACAGGGCTCGGACCTGCAGGCCAGTGACAACCTCACGCTCGACGCCAGCGACGACCTGCAACTGAGCGCCGCCCATCTGCAGGCCGGAGGCACGCTGGCCTTGCACAGCGGCGCCGACCTGGCAATCGACGCCGCAGTCGACAGCAGCAGCGTCGACGAACAGGTGCGCCATCGCAAACACCTCTGGCGCGGCGACAGCGACAGCCAGCAATACCGCGAAAAAGCCAACCCCAGCACCCTCCAGGGCGCGCAGATCGTGGCCAGCGCAGGCAATGCCCTGCGGGTCCGCGCCAGCACCCTGCACAGCCAGGGCGACCTGCAATTGCAGGCACGCCAGGTCGAGGTGGGCGAGCAGGCGCTCAAGGATAGCGGCAACCAGCGCGACTACCGCGGCGACCTGGTGTCCGGCACCTTCTTCGGCAAGCGCAACGGCGACCAGACCCAGGGCAGCCAGGCCAGCGGCAGCAGCCTGCGCGCCGAAGGCAAGCTCAGTGTCAGTGCCGACAGCATGGCCATCCGCGGCAGCACGGTCAGCAGTGGCGGCGACGCCGTGCTGTACAGCGACAAGGCCGCGCTGACGGTCGAGGCCGCAAAGAGCACCCGCCAATCGCAGCAGAACGCCAGTGACAGCAAAGTGTTCGGCCTGCTCGGCAATAGCAGCGAAACCCGGCAGAACACGCAACAGGTGCTGCAGAGCGACCTGCGCTCCACCAGCAACCTGCGCCTGGCCAGCGCCGATGAGTTGAAGGTGCAAGGGGCCACCCTCAGTGCCGGGCAAAAGCTGCAGCTCGATGCCAAGGGCAACCTCGACATCGAAAGTGCACAAACCAGCCAAAGCACCGAACGCTCCAGCCAACAACGCTATCTGACTGCCAGCGCCCAACAAACCCGGCTGGCACAGGATGGCAACCCGGACTCGCGCCAGTACGACGCCAGGGTCGGCTACGAGGTTGCCCAGGTCGACGAGCGGCAATCGGCAACGCAGCAGGTCGCCAGCACGCTGAGCGGCGCTGCCGTTGAGCTGCACAGCGGCGGACAGCTGAACGTCACGAGCTCACAGGTGCTGGCCAGTTCCGGGGACCTGAGCCTGCAGGCGCAGAAGGTGGTGCTCGACGCCGCGCGCCATATCGAGGACAACCAAACGATCGACACTCGCAGCGGCGGCGGCCTTGCCTTGACCGGCGGCATCGACCGCATCGGCAGTGCCTTCTACGGCCATCGCAAGCAGGACAGCCAGCACGAAACCAGCAGCACCCTGCAACGCAGCGAACTCAAGGCCGCTGGCAACCTGCGCATCGACACCCCGCACCTGGCCAGCGAAGCGGCCAGTGTCGAGGCCGCAGGTACACTGCTGGTCAACGCCCCGCGCATCGACAATCGTGCCGCGCACAACAGCACGGCCCGCGAACAGCGCAGCAACCACTGGCAGGGCAGCCTGGGTGCGAGCCTCGAGTACCGCGATATTTCCCGGCCTGTCGAACGCCTGGTCAACGGCGATGAAGCCGCGCGCTTCCAACAGCCCGGCATCGAAGACGCGCTGGCGCCACCCAGTCTCGGCGCCGACCTGACCCTAAACCACCTTGCCCGCACCCAGACCGACGCCAACAGCAGCGCCCAGGCCAGCACTTTCAGTGGCGCCACAGTAAGCATCGACGCCAAGCGTATCGATGACCAGGGTACCCACTACAACGCCAGCAGCGGCCCGCTGCAGATCCAGGCCGACACGCATCAACTGCTTGCTGCAAGCGACGAGCAGCAGCACGAAGTGCGGCGCCTGGCAGTCGACGGCGGCTTGCGGGTGGATACCAGCACCGGGCAGGACATCAACGGCCGCCTCGAAGGCAAAGGCGGCACCCTGGCGAACCGGCAGACCACTACCCTCGCCCGCCCCGGCAGCCTGTATGGGCAAACCGGTATCCAGGTACAACTGGGCAGCGATGGGCGGTATGAAGGCACGCGTTTCAACGGTGGCGATGGCGCGGTCAGCCTGGCCAGCACCGGCGACCTGACCTTGGCTGCGGCCCATGACCGCACCACGCAGAACAAAACGCAACTGGACGCCAGCCTCTGGGCCAAGGGCGGCAACCGCCCCGGCAGCCAGGGCCTCGACCTGCGTGGTTACCTCGATCACAGCCGGCGGCAAGGCGAAGACACCAAGGCGCAGGTGGCCCAGGTCGACGCCAAGGGCGCGGTCGAACTCAATAGCGCCTCCAACCTGCACCTGGAGGGCACGCGCATTGATGCCAGCGGCGACATCACCCTGCACAGCGACGGCCTGCTGACCGTTGGCGCCGCCAGCGATAGCCATGCGGCCAGCGGTTCCACCCTCGGTGGCGGGCTGGAAATCGCCGGCACAGTCGGTGCAGGCAAAGGCGGTAACCTGGGCGGGCATTTCACCAGCGCCAAGGTGGATGAACATGACCTTCAGGCCGTGGACGCCCGCTTCACCAGCAAGGCTGCGCTGCAGCTCACCAGCCTGGCCCGTGATGACGTCGCCTTGCAGGTTCAGGGGCTGCAGGCCAGTGCCGCGCGGATCGGCCTGGATGCCAGAAACGGCGGTTTGCTGATCGAAGCATCGAGCCAGCAGGAGCACCGCGACAATCGCGATATCACCGCCGGGGCCGGCTTCAAGCTGAACCGTGGCGAAACCCGCGACAAGGATGTGCGCACCCTGCACGGACGGGTGCAGGTGGTACTCGACAGACGCGACAACCAGGCCTGGCACGACAGCACCCTGAACGCCGGGGAGATCGACCTGCACAGCCGTAGCGACACACGTATCGAAGGCGCACGCCTGGATGCCGAGCGCATCAGTGGCAAGGTGGGCGGTGACTTGCTGGTCACCAGCCGCAAGGACCGCGTCGACAGCCTCGCGCTGACGGTTGACGGGCGCCTCAGCCAGGAGAAGAACCCGCAGGGGCATATCAACGCTGCCAGCGCACTGGCCGGGCCGGCTGGCGACAAGGTGCGCGACAAGGCCGGCAAGTGGCTGGCCAAGTCGGAGCCCGCCTTGTCACCGACGCTCAAGGTGCAAGTCAGCCATCAACAACGTGACACCGTCACCCGGCAGACCACCCTCGCCGGCACCCAGGGCATCGACCTGAAAGTGGCAGGCGATACCCGCCTGACCGGTGCCAGGCTGCTGGCCAGCGAAGGCCGCGTCGACCTGGGCGGCAGCAGCGTCACCCGTGAGACCTTGAGCGGTCGTGACTATCGCCGCGAGCTGTCGCTGGACGCGTCCAACTCGCCGATCGACCTGGGCACCGCCGTGCTCGAAAGCATCCAAGGCAAAGGCACCGCCGGGGGGGACAACTCGCTTGACCTGGGCCTGTTGCGGACCAGTGGCCATAGCCGTAGTGCCGAGTGGGTGTCACGGATCGACGGCAAGCCGTAGCCATCACGGCTAAACATGCAGAAACAAAGCCTGCGCAGCAATCGCCGGGGCCCCGAGCCCCGGTAACCTTTCTGCAAACTGATCGTCACATTTGCGACCTACAGTTTGCGTTTGCTTCAACTCGGATAAAAAAGGACACCTGATGAGTCGAGACAGCGGCGACAACCTGGACCGCAACCTGAGCGGCAACCTGCCGATGGCCAGCGTCATGGACACCTACCTGAGCCGTCGGGCCGTGGTACGCGGCGGCCTTGGCGCTGCGATCGCCATGATCGCCGGCGCAGGCCTGGCCGGCTGCTTCGACAGCGGCGCCAGCAGCCCTGCCCCCACGCCGAAACCTGCCACACCCAAACTTGGCTTCCAATCGATCAAGGGCTCGCGCACCGACGCCTGCGTCGTCGCCGCCGGCTACAGCGCCTATGTCCTGGCGCCTTGGGGCACGCCGCTCAACAGCAGCGGCAAACCCTGGCAAGCGGACGGCAGCAACAGCGCCGCCGACCAGGCCAACGCCATGGGCATGCACCATGACGGCATGCATTTCTTCCCCATCGATGGCAGCTCCGACGACGGCCTGCTGGCGATCAACTTCGAATACATCGACACCGCCGCCCTGCACCCGGCCGGCCCTACCACGGTCGACGGCAAACGCCCGGCCGAAGAGGTGCGCAAGGAAATCAACGCCCACGGCGCCGGCGTGGTGCGCATCCGCAAGGTCGGCGGGCGCTGGCAGGTGGTCGACAACGACCCGCTGAACCGGCGCTTCACCACCGCCACGGTGATGGACATCGCCGGCCCCCTGCGTGGCACAGAGCACGTCAAGACCCGCTTCTCGCCCAGTGGCGTGGAATGCCGTGGCACCAACAACAACTGCGGCAACGGCTACACCCCATGGGGCACTTACCTGACCTGCGAGGAGAACTGGCCGGGCATCTTCGTCAACACCGCCACCCGTCCTGCCGACCAGGTGCGCATCGGCGTCTCCGCCACCACGGGCCAATACAGCTGGGAAACCGCCGCCGGTGACGCCAGCGAGTTCGACGACGAATTCGCCCGCTTCAACCTCACCCCCAGCGGTGCCAGCGCCAGCGACGACTTCCGCAACGAGGCCAGCACTTACGGCTACATCGTCGAAATTGACCCGTACAACAGCGCCACCCGGGCGGTGAAGCGCACCGCGCTGGGCCGATTCCGTCACGAGGGCTGCTGCCCGGGCCTGGCCGTGGCCGGCAAGCCACTGGTCTGGTACACCGGCGACGACTCCAACAACGAGTACCTGTACAAGTTCGTCTCGGACGCGCCGTGGGACCCGGCCGACGCCAAGCCTGCCGACCGCCTGGCCACCGGCGCCAAGTACCTGGACAAGGGCAAGCTCTACGTGGCGCGGTTCGACGCCGACGGCAAGGGTGTGTGGCTGCTGCTCGATGCCGTAACCGCCACGACCGACGGCACCACCCTGGGGGCACGTTATGGCGACCTGGCGGGCATCATCCTCAATACCCGTGGCGCCGCCGACGCCGTGGGCGCAACGCCGATGGACCGCCCCGAGTGGACAGCGGTCAACCCGCTCAATGGCGACGCCTACCTCACCTTGACCAACAACAGCGCGCGCAGCCCGGACAAGGTCGATGCGGCCAACCCGCGCGGCCCCAACCGCCATGGCCACATCATCCGTTGGCACGAAAGCGACGATCACCAGCGCTTCACCTGGGACATCTTCGTGTTCGGCGCCAACGCCGCCGGCGGCCCCGACATCAACCGCTCCGGCCTGACCGAGATGAACCAGTTCGCCAGCCCCGACGGCATGCGCTTCGATAGCCGCGGCGTGCTGTGGTTCGAGACCGACAACAGCGAACAGAGCGTGACCAGCTACACCAACGACCAGTTGCTGGCGGTGATCCCCACCGACCTGGTGGATGGCAGCGGCAAGCAGATTCCGGTCAACGCCAGCAACCAGGCGGACCTGCGTCGCTTCTTCGTCGGGCCCAATGGCTGCGAGGTGACGGGCATCGCCTTCACCCCGGATAACAAGACCCTGTTCGTCAACATCCAGCACCCGGAAAACTGGCCAGCCAGCGGTATCGCCACCGATGCCACGCCGAGCGGCGAAAAGGTGCGCCCACGCTCTTCGACCGTGGTTATTCAGCGTAACGACGGCGGGGAGATCGGCATCGCCTGAAAGGCGCGGTAAATCGGTTGCAACAGGCCACATGGCAGCAGCTGACCGCAGGGTCGTCAGCTGCTGCGGCTAGCCAACTCAGACCTGGAGGAACGCCAAGACAGATATTTCCCGCGTGACTGTAGGCTCCAGTTCCATATTCTTCCGGCGCTTGTGAACCATCACGCTGAACGTCCTACACATTTGATGAGAGGACGCGACATGAACAACGCCACGATGTACGAGGAAGAAGCACCCGTTTTCGAGAGTTCCTTCGCTCACGACCAGCTTACCGTGTTTGCCCTGGATACCCCGGAGCTCGACTTCATGCTCACCTTCATGCCGGTGTTCGGCCTGGAAGTACCGGCTGAGGTCTATCTCAAGCTGCGCACCGACATACTTGAAGGCGCCCTCGACAACCCTGCATTCCAGGTGGTGACGCAGCAAGACACCATCACTCGTTACGACAACGACTTGCAGGTCATCTTCATCGACCAGACGGCCATCGACCGGGTGCTCGCCAACCCACAAGACACACCCGAATTCTTGTTGGCACTGCTCGGCGCCTTTGGTGGCCATCTGGCCAACCTGATCCAGATCGAGCACCACGCCATGGGCGAGGACGACCTGTCACCACCGTCACCTGAACAGGCGAAGGAGGTTGCCGGCAGATACGCCAGCATGATGACCTTCATCGACAGTTCCCCCGAGGACGGCACGGTGTTCGGCTATTTCACCGTTGCCGGGGAAGAACTCACACTGGCACTGGATGTGAGCGCCGCGCCCCCTGTTGAGGCGGTGATCCCGGAGGAACTGCGTCGTCCCAGGCCACAACCACGGTTCGGCGCAGGCGAAGGTGGCCACGAAACGATCGCCCAGGTCCTGAGGGATGTCGGTTTCAGTGCGCAGGAAGTCAAGGCTGTCTACTTCGGCAACTGGCTACGCGACCATTCACAACTGATCGACCCCAAGCTCGTTCGCCCCGAAGGTGCCCCCAAGCAATTCCCCAGGAAGATCTCCAGAGACGTCCTCACCCAGATCGTCGATCTGTTGGCACTCAAAGCGTTCAACAGCCTGCAGAACACTGAGCAGGGGCGCGAAGCCTACAGGGTGACTACCGAGCTGCTCGGGGTGTATCGCCCATCGGAACACATCGACAACCCCACCGACTATAGCGAGATGCCCCTCGACCCCAGGGAAATCGACGAAGATTTCGAAGCGCCGGTCAGGCCAGGTGATGACGCGACCCTGGTCTATCCCAGTCAATCGAGAAAGGTCTACATGGATGGGCCGATCGATAACCTGCTTCACCACATCCAAAGGGCTGGGTACTCCGACGAAAAAGCTGATCGCCTGCGGCATTTCGGCGAGGCCCTGCATATCGTTGAAGATTATTTCGCCCACTCCAACTTCGTCGAGCTCAGCTTGCGCAAGCTTGGCTATGAGGACGTATTGACCTGGACAACAGAAACCGACTGTAAACATGGCCTGCCGGTGGTTACCGGCCTGTTCAGCGGTTTCGACATCCTCGCCAGTGTTGCCGAACCCTTGGCCAAGATGATGTTCCCCACCCGCCCTCCGGCGTTCAAGGACATTGAACGTGGCTACCGTAGCGATGCCGAGAAGATGATGCTGATTCTGCTCCGCGAGCAGGAAAATCCCATGTGGCTGAATGCACTGGAAAGACTACTGGCGCTGCGCGACAACCTCGCCGATAAGCCGTTGTTCCGCTTTGCCCATTTTGTGTATTGGGCAGTGACCCTGCCGTTGCGGGTGGTCAGCCATTACTGCAACCAAGTCTTCCAGTCACTGCTGACAAAACTCGGCGATCTGGTGGACGATTTTCAGACAGAGTTTGCTGATGACCCCAACACTACGCCGGGCGTAGACCCGACCCACTCACAGTTGGCCAAGGATCACGACACCCACCCCTTCCACGGACTGGCGACCTTGCTCGCCGAAGAGGCAGTGAGGCAGTTGGGCGGTCACATGCAGGCGTACTGGAGGGGTGAGCTTGCACTGCCACCCTCAGAAGAGGCCATCGCCTTCATTCAGCACCCTTATGACACCGACTGGCAGGATGCAATCGTCGCCGAATGGGCAAGTACCCATGGGCAGGAAATTGCGCGGGGTGCCTCTTCCAGCCTGTTCGACGAGCTGCGTGACAGTTACGAGAAACATGCACGAGAACATCTGCGCAAGCTTGATGAGAACAAGAACTACACGCCGATCAAGACCAGCGAAAGTTTCAACAATCTGTTCCCGTTCTTTTGATTGGAATAGCGTTTGAGCACAAAAAAGGGTGGGCCTATGCCCTAATGTCGGTCAGTTAAGCCAATTTGGGCCGCTTTGCGGGTAAACCCGCTCCCACAGGATCTCGCAAAGCCTCAAGCTGGCGCGAAACCTGTGGGAGCGGGTTTACCCGCGAAGGGCTGCAGAGCAGCCCCAATAAGTGCGATGAAGCGCTAACTGACTGGCATTGGCCTATGCCCACCCTTTTGGGGTCCATTCAAACGTCGCCTCAAAGGTCCAGCAACTGCCAGACCTCAAAAGCCGGTGTCTCATACGGATGGCTCCGTTTGAGCGCGTCGACGACCTGAATGATCAGCCCGTCGGCCACCACCAGCTCCACCTTCCACTCCTCGACCACCTCGACCTGGCCGGCCTGCCCGAGGTACGGCTGGCTGCCGTGCAACGGGCGGAACTGGCCCTGGCCGAGGGTCTGCCAGGCGCAGTGGTCATAGTCGCCGATGCGTCCGCCACCGGCGGCAAACACAGCGGCCTTGACCACTTCGACATGGCTGTCGGGGACGAAGAAGGCGAGCTTGTGCACCCTTAGTTCACCCAGACGCGCGCGTTACGGAACATGCGCATCAGGGCCGCGTCTTCCTGCCACTCGTCCGGGCGCCAGGAGTTCTGCACGGCACGGAACATACGCTCCGGGTGCGGCATCATGATGGTCACGCGACCGTCACGGCTGGTGAGGCCGGTAATACCGCGCGGCGAGCCGTTCGGGTTGGCCGGGTAGGCTTCGGTGACCTTGCCGTGGTTGTCAACGTAGCGCAGGGCCACGCAACCGGACAGGTCGGCTTCCAGCAGTGCCTCTTCGCTTGCGAACTCGGCATGGCCTTCACCGTGGGCGATGGCGATCGGCATGCGCGAACCGGCCATGCCCTGCAGGAAGATCGAGTTGGACTTCTGCACCTCGACCATGGCCACGCGCGCCTCGAACTGCTCCGAGCGGTTGCGCACGAAGTGCGGCCAGTACTCGGTGCCCGGGATCAGCTCGTGCAGGTTGGACATCATCTGGCAACCGTTGCACACGCCAAGGGCGAAGCTGTCGGTACGCTCGAAGAAGGCCTGGAAGGCATCGCGGGCACGGGCGTTGAACAGCGCCGACTTGGCCCAGCCCTCACCGGCACCGAGCACGTCGCCGTAGGAGAAGCCACCGCAGGCCACCAGGCCTTTGAAAGCTTCGAAGTCGACACGGCCGGCGAGGATGTCGCTCATGTGCACGTCGATCGCGGCAAAGCCTGCGCGGTCGAAGGCTGCTGCCATCTCGACCTGGCCGTTGACGCCCTGCTCGCGCAGGATCGCCACTTGCGGGCGCACGCCCTTCTTGATGTAAGGCGCGGCGATGTCGTCGTTGACGTCGTAGCCGAGCTTGACCGACAGGCCAGGGTTGTCTTCTTCGAGCAGCAGGTCGAATTCCTGGTCGGCGCAGTCGGCGTTGTCGCGCAGGCGCTGAACCTGGTAGCTGGTCTCGGCCCACTGGCGCTGCAGCAGGCGACGATCGCCCTTGAACAGCTCGATGCCTTCGAAGTTGATCAGGACTTCGCCATTGTTGATCGGCTGGCCGATCACCGCGACGCAGTCTTCACCCAGCCCGGCGGCGCTGAACTGTGCCAGCACTTCACCGGTGGCGTCCTGACGCACCTGGATCACCGCACCCAACTCTTCGTTGAAGAGGATGGCAGCAACCTTTTCACGCTTGCTGGTCAGGGTGTTCAGTTCCAGCTCGAGGCCGCAGTGGCCAGCGAAAGCCATTTCCAGCACGGTGGTCATCAGGCCGCCGTCGGAACGGTCGTGGTAGGCCAGCAGGTGACCGTCTTCATTGAGGCCCTGGATCACGGCGAAGAACGCCTTGAGGTCTTCGGCGTCGTCGACGTCAGGGGCGGCACTGGCCAGCTTGCCGTGGGTCTGCGCCAGGATCGAGGCACCCATGCGGTTCTGGCCGCGACCCAGGTCGATCAGGATCAGGTCGGTTTCGCCCTTGTCCATGCGCAATTGCGGGGTCAGGGTCTTGCGGATGTCGGTGACCGGGGCGAAGCCGGTGATGATCAGCGACATCGGCGAGGTCACGCTCTTCTCGGCGCCCTCTTCGCTCCACTTGGTCTTCATCGACATCGAGTCTTTGCCGACCGGGATGGTGATACCCAGTTCAGGGCACAGCTCCATGCCCACGGCCTTGACGGTGTCGTACAGACGGGCATCTTCACCCGGGTGACCAGCGGCGGACATCCAGTTGGCCGACAGTTTGACGTCGGACAGTTTTTCGATGCGCGAGGCGGCCAGGTTGGTGATGGTCTCGCCGATGGCCATGCGGCCGGACGCCGGGGCATCCAGCAGTGCCAGCGGAGTACGCTCGCCCATGGCCATGGCTTCGCCGGTGTAGACGTCGAAGCTGGTGGCGGTGACGGCGCAGTCGGCCACCGGGACCTGCCACGGGCCGACCATCTGGTCGCGGGCGACCAGGCCGGTGATGGTGCGGTCGCCGATGGTGATCAGGAAGCTCTTGCTGGCCACGGCCGGGTGACGCAGGACGCGCTCGACGGAGTCGGCCAGTTCCAGCGTGCTCGGGTCGAACTCATCGCCCAGCTCGGCTTCGCGGGTCACCGAACGGTGCATGCGCGGCGGCTTGCCCAGCAGCACGTCCAGCGGCATGTCCACCGGAGTGTTGTCGAAGTGGCTGTCGGTGACGGTCAGGTGCGGCTCTTCGGTAGCCTCGCCAACCACAGCGAACGGGCAGCGCTCGCGCTCGCAGATGGCCTGGAAGCGCTCGAAGTCTTCGGCGCTGACCGCCAGCACGTAGCGCTCCTGGGATTCGTTGCTCCAGATCTCGTGCGGGGCCATGCCCGGCTCGTCGTTGGGCACGTTGCGCAGTTCGAAGCGCCCGCCGCGGCCACCGTCGTTGACCAGCTCGGGGAAGGCGTTGGAGATACCGCCAGCACCCACGTCGTGGATGAAGGCGATCGGGTTCTTGTCACCCAGCTGCCAGCAACGGTCAATGACTTCCTGGCAACGGCGCTCCATTTCCGGGTTTTCGCGCTGTACCGAGGCGAAGTCCAGGTCGGCAGAGCTGGCGCCGGTGGCCACCGACGAAGCGGCGCCGCCGCCCAGGCCGATCAGCATGGCCGGGCCGCCGAGCACGATCAGCTTGGCGCCGACGGTGATCTCGCCCTTCTGTACGTGGTCTTCACGGATGTTGCCCATGCCGCCGGCGAGCATGATCGGCTTGTGGTAGCCGCGCACTTCTTCGCCGTGGGGGGTGTTGATGCTCTGCTCGAAGGTCCGGAAGTAGCCGGTCAGTGCCGGGCGGCCGAACTCGTTGTTGAACGCAGCGCCGCCCAGCGGGCCTTCGATCATGATGTCCAGCGCGTCGACGATGCGCTCCGGCTTGCCATAGGCTTTTTCCCATGGCTGTTCGAAGCCCGGGATACGCAGGTTGGACACGGTGAAGCCGGTCAGGCCTGCCTTTGGCTTGGCGCCGCGGCCGGTGGCGCCTTCGTCGCGGATTTCGCCGCCGGAGCCGGTGGAGGCGCCGGAGAACGGGGCGATGGCGGTCGGGTGGTTGTGGGTCTCGACCTTCATCAGGATGTGCACCGGCTCCTGCACCGCGCCGTATTGGCGGGTTTCAGGGTTCGGGAAGAAGCGGCCGGCCACCGAACCGACGATCACCGAGGCGTTGTCCTTGTAAGCGGACAACACGCCTTCGCTGTGCATCTGGTAGGTGTTCTTGATCATGCCGAACAGGCTTTTTTCCTGCTCTTCGCCGTCGATGTCCCAGCTGGCGTTGAAGATCTTGTGGCGGCAGTGCTCGGAGTTGGCCTGGGCGAACATCATCAGCTCGATGTCGTTCGGGTTGCGCTTCAAGCCCTGGAAGGCATTGACCAGGTAGTCGATCTCGTCTTCGGCCAGGGCCAGGCCCAGGTCGATGTTGGCCTTGGCCAGCGCGTCGCGGCCACCGGCCAGCACGTCGACCGAGGTCATCGGCTTGGGCTGGGCGTGGCTGAACAGGTCGGCGGCGCCTTCGAGCTTGGCCAGCACGCGCTGGGTCATGCGGTCGTGCAACTCGGCGGCGATCAGCTGGGCATCGGCGTCGGACAATTCACCGGCGACGTAGTAGGCGATGCCGCGCTCCAGGCGCTGGATCGACTGCAGGCCGCAGTTGTGGGCGATGTCGCTGGCCTTGGAGGCCCAAGGCGAGATGGTGCCCAGGCGCGGGACCACCAGGAACAGGCGGCCGGTCGGCTCCTGCACCGGCACGCTCGGGCCGTACTTGAGCAGACGGCCCAGCACCTGCTGCTGGTCGGCGGTCAGCTCGCCGTCGACGTCGGCGAAGTGGGCGAATTCGGCATACAAACCAGTAACAGCGGGGACTTTCTGGCTCAGTTGCTCGAGTAATTTACCGTGGCGAAAGGCAGAAAGGGCAGGAGCGCCGCGCAGGATCAACATCGTCGGGACAGCCTCAGGAAGGGGTGTGCTTAGAGGCCGTGCATTCTAGCCTAATTTGCAGGCTTTCGGCACCCGCTCTAAGCCAATGGTGCCGGGCGGTGGAACCGGACCTGGGAGTCAAAAAAAACACCTATCCAAACGTGGGAGCGGGCGTGCCCCGCGATAGCGCCAGAGGCTCGAAAAGCGCCGCCAGCACCTGCCAATCGCGGGGCAAGCCCGCCCCCACGCGCGCCTTGATGCCGCCAGTGGCGCAAAATCCGCTACCAGACAACCCGCATATTGTCGAGATATGGCGCCAGCAGTCCTTTGCGTATACTGCACGCTATGTTCGCCCACACTGCTTTGCGCCAGCGTTGCGCCAAATGGCTCTTCGCAACCGGACTCTTCCTGATGCTCGGTGCCTGCGTTGAAAAACCCAGCACCCTCGAACGCGTCAAGGAGGACGGCGTATTGCGCGTGATTACCCGCAACAGCCCGGCCACCTACTTCCAGGACCGCAACGGCGAAACCGGCTTCGAGTACGAGCTGGTCAAGCGTTTTGCCGACGACCTTGGGGTGAAGCTGCAGATCGAGACCGCCGACAACCTCGACCAACTGTTCGACCAACTGGGCAAGCCGTCCGGCCCGGTGCTGGCCGCCGCTGGCCTGGTCAGCAGCGAGCGGCGCGCCACCCAGGCGAAGTTCTCCCACCCCTACCTTGAAGTCACGCCCCAGGTCATCTACCGCAACGGCCGTTCGCGCCCCACCAATGCCAAAGGCCTGGTGGGCAAGAAAATCATGGTGCTCAAGGGCAGCAGCCACGCCGACCAGCTGGCGGAACTGAAAAAGCAAAACCCGGGGCTTGAGTACGAAGAGTCCGACGCCGTCGAAGTGGTCGACCTGCTGCGCATGGTCGACGAAGGCCAGATCGACCTGACCCTGGTCGACTCCAACGAGCTGGCGATGAACCAGGTCTACTTCCCCAACGTACGCGTGGCCTTCGACCTGGGCGACAGCCGCGACCAGCGCTGGGCGGTGGCCGCCGGTGACGACAACAGCCTGCTCAACGAGGTCAACGAGTTTCTCGACAAGGCGCAGAAGAACGGCACCCTGCAGCGCCTGAAAGACCGTTACTACGGCCACGTCGATGTACTCGGCTACGTGGGCGCCTACACCTTCGCCCAGCACCTGCAGCAGCGCCTGCCCAAGTACGAGAAGCACTTCAAGAGCTACGCCAAGGTCGAGCAAGTGGACTGGCGCCTGCTGGCGGCCATCGGCTACCAGGAATCCATGTGGCAACCGGAGGTCACCTCCAAGACGGGCGTGCGCGGCCTGATGATGCTCACCCAACGCACCGCCCAGGCCATGGGGGTATCCAACCGCCTCGACCCCAAGCAGAGCATCCAGGGCGGTGCCAAGTACTTCATGAAGATCAAGGAAGAGCTCGACGACAGCATCAAGGAGCCCGACCGCACCTGGTTCGCCCTGGCCGCCTACAACGTCGGCAGCGGCCACCTGGAAGACGCCCGCACCCTGGCCAAGCGCGAAAAGCTCGACCCGAACAAATGGCTGGACGTGAAAAAGATGCTGCCGCGCCTGTCGCAGAAGCAGTGGTACAGCAAGACCAAGTACGGCTATGCCCGCGGCGGTGAGCCGGTGCACTTCGTGGCCAACATCCGCCGCTACTACGACATCCTCACCTGGGTGACCCAGCCGCAGCTCGAGGGCCAGGTGGCCGAAGGCAACCTGCATGTGCCAGGGGTGAACAAGGACAAGCCGGCGGAGCAGTCGCCAGCGATGTAATCCCGGCTTCCCATGGCGCCTGTGGGAGCGGGTTTACCCGCGAAAGGGCCGGCACAGGCGACACAAGACTGCCAGAGCTAAGCCTTCGCCCGCCTGGCCTTGAAGAACGCGCTCAGAATCGCCCCGCACTCCTCGGCCAACACCCCGCCCTCGACCATCACCCGATGGTTGAGAAAGCCCTGCCCGAAGAACTGCCCCTGGCTCTGCACGATGCCAGCCTTGGGCTCCAGCGCCCCATACACCACTCGCGCCACACGCGAATGGACGATCAGCCCGGCACACATGCTGCAGGGCTCCAGGGTCACGTACAGGGTGCTGCCCGGCAGCCGGTAGTTGCTGGCGGACTTCGCCGCAGCACGGATGGCAACCATCTCGGCATGGGCGCTGGGGTCGCTGTCGATGATCGGCCGGTTGAAGCCCTGGCCGATCACCTGGCCGTGCTGCACCAGCACCGCACCCACCGGCACTTCACCCAGGCTTGCGCCTTCAGCGGCCAGTTGCAGCGCCAGGCGCATGAATTCCTGATCGCGGCTGCGATCGATGATCTGTGGGCGCATCAGACCACCGCGATCGCGGCCATCAGGCCGGTTTCCATGTGGTCGATGACATGGCAATGGAACATCCAGGTCCCCGGGTTATCGGCCACCAATGCCACCTGGGCCCGTTCGTTCTTGCCCAGCAGGTAGGTGTCGGTGAACCACGGCTCGACGATCTTGCGGCGATTGGACGCGATCACCTTGAAACTCATGCCATGCAGGTGGATCGGGTGCTGGTACTGGGTCATGTTCTTCAGCTCGAAGATGTAGCTCTTGCCCTTCTGCAGCGTAGCAATCGGCCGGTCGGCGCAGGTCTTGTCGGTGATGTCCCAGGCCTGGCCGTTGATCTGCCACAGGCTCGGCGGCTTGCCATTGTCGGTGTTCACCGAGACCTTGCCGACCCATTCGAAGTTGAAGTTGAGCTTCTCGGCATTGTCCAGGTCCGGCTCGGCAATCGGGTTGGCCGGCAGCGCCTTGGGCCAGTCGCCCGGCGCCTGGTTGCTGGCCACCGAGCGCAGGGTACCCAGGCGCACGAAGCCGTCACGCAGGGAAACCTCCTCGCCCGCCTCGGGGATACGGATGGCCAGGCAGATACGCATGCCCGGCCCGAGCCAGTAATCGTCGTCCAGAGGGCGCGGCGTGACCGGGTTGCCATCGAGGGCGTAGATCATCGCCTCGCAGTTGCCCTTGAGGTTGAGGCGGTAGGTCCAGGTGTTGTCCAGGTTCAGCAGGCGCACCCGCACCACCTGCCCGGCCGGCAACTCGGTGACCGAGTCGGGCTGGCCATTGATGGTGATCAGCCGGCCTGCGGTGCCGTTGCGGGCAGCCTCGCGCGGCACGCTGAACGGCATCCAGGCGCCCTGCTCGTCGACATGCCAGTTTTTCAGGCTGAGGGTGCGCTCATGCGCGAAGCCGGTCGGCTCGCGCTCCTCGACGATCAGCGGGCCCACCAGGCCGCGGCCGAGCTCTTCGGAGCTGCTGACGTGCGGGTGGTACCAGTAACTGCCCGCATCCGGCACCTTGAACTTGTAGTCGAAATACTCGCCCGGCTTGACCGGCAACTGCGACACATAAGGCACACCGTCCATTTCCAGCGGCAGGCGGATGCCGTGCCAATGAATGGTGGTTTCCACCGGCAGGTGGTTGATGAAGCGCACCCGCAACCAGGTGCCCTGACGCACCCGCAGCTCGGTACCCGGCGCCGACGGGCCGAAGGCCCAGGCCTCGGTCTTGAAACCCGGCACCAGCTCGACATCCAGGGGGGCAGCGATCAGCTCGTAGTCGTGCCCGGCGTTGTCATCCTCGACCTTGCCCAGCCAGTAGCGCGCTGCGCCCCCGGCGCCCAGGCCTACCACCACCAGGCCGGTCAGGCCCTTGAGCATTTGTCGACGGGTAAAGGACATCGGTGCGGGTACCTCTTTTCTGCACAATCAGTACACCGGCAATGGCCGGCGATGAAGGGCGAATACGATACACCTGCATTTGCGAAAGATTAAGTGAAAGGACAGATTTCAGCCCGAGCCTGTCCAGGCCCCAAGCAATATGCACCACCAGCGCGGCTGCACTTCCGACAACGCTGACATCCGTTCCTCCCACACGGATTAAAGCAATGTCACTCGACCCCATGCACACCAATGAACAAAAAGACCTGCACGACCTGGCAAGCCAGCTGATCGCGGACTGCCCGGACATGCGTGAAATGGCGCGCAATGTCGCGCAGCAGGTCCTCGAGCGCAACGACTTGCGCTCGTTGGACCCCGATACAGTTTTTCTGCATCGATTCAAAGAGGCCGTCAGCAGCCCCAGAACGTTCAATGGATGGCAGCATTTCGAACGCCCCTACCAGTCACTCACCCTGCCGCAGTTGGTAATGCAGCGCTTCAACGTCAGCGAGCAGGACAATGCCGACCTGCTCGGCTACCTGGTCGGTTTCTACAGCGATGGGCCGGACAAGGGTGTATACGACGAACACAACGAAGTCAGGCTCGATGCCAGGCAAGTCCTGAACTACTTCTGGAGCATCGACTTTGCCACCGACTTCAACAACCGCCTCAGCGCGTTCTGGTCCGAGCAGCCGACGCATTTTCGCACTTTGGCCAAAGCCAACTTCCTGAGCAAAGTCCTGGAGGTGTGCGCCCAAGCCCCGGGCTCGGCGCTTGCCAAGTGCTGCGCAGAGGTCTCGCAGGCCCTTGTTGGCGGGCAGCTCTGGCCGCCAACTCAGGAACAGTTGCAGGAAGAAGTCGTCCCAAGCCCGGAAGTTCGCCTGTGCGCCCTGGATATCGGCGGCCATGTGGCAACCGATATTCTCCGAGTAGAAATGCAGGACGGTCGACAACTGCTGTACCTACCCGGCGAAGTCGATGCCCTGCAGTTGTTCCCGGACAGCAACGAACTGTTCTGGTGGGTGCTCAATCACAACAACCACGCCCAGAACCGCATCCGCTTCATGGGGCACTTCTCGCTTGCCGATCGCGAAGAGGGCGACAGCAATGTCGGGCTCAACCACCTGATCGACCTGCTGTACCAAGGCTGGGGCAGAAACGACCACTCGGGCCTGAACACCCTGGACCTGACGATCCAGGGCGACGCGTTCAGTTGGCTACGGGACAAGGCCCGCCAGCGCATGCTCGATGATGCGCATTTCTCCTTGCGCACCAACAGCGACCTGCGCAAACAGTTGTGGATCGGCTACCTGAAAGCCTTCGGCCAGGTCTTCGGGCCAATGGCTGCGGTGGACTGGCCCGTCGCGCTGGCGGTGGTTGGCGCAGGCCTGGCCGAGACAGGCCTGAACATCGATCAGGCGATCAATGGTCATACCACACTCGAACGCAAGGCTGGCGTCACCGGGGCGATCTTTGCCGCCATCAACACGTTGTTCAATGCCACCTTCCTTCGCAGCGCACCAGGCAAACCTCTGGCGGAACTGGGCGAGTCAGCGCAAGCCTCGGAGGCGGGCGCCATCGAAGAAGACGCCGCTTCGCCCGAGCCAGACGAAACGCAACCCCAGGAAGAGGATCGCGCCATCGAGGCGGATGACCTGCATGCCTGGGTACCTCGCCCCTTCTGGCCAGGTGAGAGCTGGGAACTGCTGGCCCCCTTCGAAACCAACGTACTGCTCACCGGCGACCCCGGCTCCGGCGTACTCGAAGGCGTCTACATCCAGGACGGCCAATTCTACGTGCTGGTCGACGAGCTGCCCTACCAGGTGCGTTATGTGAACGAGCTGAAGACCTGGACCATCGTCGACCCCGAAAACCCGTACTCCTTCTACAAGAGCCAAGCCATTCGCCTGGCAGACGACGGTCAGTGGTACCCCGTCGAACGCCTGGGCCTCAAGGGAGGCATGCTTTCGCGACTAAAAAGCTGGGGGCGCGTCGGCAACGGGGCCAGCCTGCCTGCACTTCCCGAAACGCCTTACGAGGTTCCGGCGAATCAGCGCCCTCTCTTGCGCAATCTCCATGACTTGGAGCTCACTGGCCAGAGGGAGGACATCACCAATCCACAGCGCATGGCGGCCCTTAAGCACTTCCTCGCATTGCGCGACCAATTGGCAGCTGACGCGGCCAGGTTCATGCAGTCGCCTGAACTGCCGCCGCGACCACCGATTCCTGAGCCTGTCGCCAATTCGACCCCCAAAGACCTGTTCAGACAGATCTATGACAACACCAATGGCCTGGTCGTCGGGGAAGCCCACAGCGGTATCGGCAGCAAGCGCTTGCTGATCGACAACATGAGCCTGCTGCGTAAGCTGAAGGTAAAAACGCTGTACATGGAGCACTACCAGACCGATTTCCAACAGGCCGACCTCGACACGTTCAATCGCACGGGCCAGATGCCCGCGGACTTGGATACCTATGTCAAAACTCAAGACAACGGCCATTTCACAGACCGCTCCGGCCGCTACACATTCCGCCAGGTGTTGATAGCGGCACAGAAGAATGGCGTGCGCATACAGGCCATCGACTGCAAGGCGAGCTACAGGCAGGCGTGGTCCACTACGCCGTCCAAGGTAGCGCGCCAGGAAATGATGAATTTCTACGCTCACCGCATCATTCAGGCCGATCAAGCACTGCGCGGCCCGGGGCGGTGGGTGGCTTTGGTGGGTAATACCCACGCCAATACGTTCGAAGGCGTCGCGGGGCTTGCCGAGACGGAAGGTGCCATTGGCCTGCGCGTCGTGGATGTGGGCGAGGGCCAGCCGGACAGGTTTGACATCGACCCTGGACTCGAGCCCACCGAAGGCCATGTGTATCAACTCAAGAGCGACCTGCGCCTGCGGGCCGCAGTGGACACATCTCGCCCGACCACCGCAGACTTCGACAAGCGACTGCCACGCCCAGGCGACTATACCCTCGACAATGAAGATGGCCATTCGGTCGTCGTCAGCAGAGGCCGCGACATGGCCCTGCGACGCACCCCCATTGAGCGCGAAGGTCGCTACATCTACGTCGAACGACCGGAATGGGAATCGGTGCACGAACGTCGGCTGCCGCAGCTCTCCGACTTGCATACCTTCCTCGCATTGCGTGGGATGCGCTACATCAGTGCCTAAGGGCCAATGAACCGGGCAGAACCGACAAGTGCGCTGCATGGCGCACTTGTCGTGCCCGACATCCAAGGCAAGGGCCAGCCCCACGACGGCCCACCGACCTTGCACAGTTCCGGACCGGCTGCTTAAGTTCTTGCAATCGAGGCCTGCCAGCGACGGCCTGCCCAGCACCCGTTCAGCACGTTGCACCCCTTCGACGAACCCGGGGCTTGAAACCATGTGGAAAAGGACTTGGCCGCTGCACATTGCCCTACTGCTCGCCTTATCCCTGTTGCTGGCGCCGAAGATCATCCTGATTGGCTACTTCGCCAATCGCTGGATCGACACCAGCCCGTCCAGCATCGCCCTGTACCTGCTGCAGGACGTGCTGTTGGCCGCGCTGGTCTACCTGCTTGCCATCACTACCTTGCGCAGGCGCAAGTACAGCTTCTTCCTGGTCGCTTTCCTGGCCGGCGCCCTGCTGCTCCTGCTGCTCGTCGACATGCGCGTGAGGGAGCTGTGGCTCAAACCGCTGGACTGGTCGCTGATCCAATACAGCCTTGAAAATGCCAGCAACCTGACGTCGGGGGCGCCGGTGTTCCTCAACCAGCTGGCAGGCTTTGGCCTGACCTTCCGCTTCATCGTGTTCGTGCTGTTCCTCGCTTACCTGGCGGCTTGGGGGCTGGTGGGCCTGGCCACCTACCAGGCGTTCAAGCGCCCGCCTGCCGCGCCGGCAAGGGCACGCACCCTGGGCTTGGTCGTGTTGCTGTGCGGCCTGCTGCTGGGGGCGATCTTCGCCAAGGACGCCCGCTATGACCTGAACGACAACATCGTCACCCGCTCGCTGGTCTCAGCCCTGCAGAACGCCACCCAGGAGAATGCGAGCCTGCACCCCAACCTGCTGCCCTTCGAACAACCCGCTTACCCCGTGTCCGCCATCAACACCCTGCCCAAACTCGACAGCGCGCCCGCAGCAGACTTCAAGAACCTGGTGTATATCGTCATGGAGTCGGTGCGCTGGAACAGCATTTTCGGCGCCGATGTCCGCACCGCCCAGCGCTACCCCACCTTCGACAGGCTTTCGCGCGAGGGCATGCTGTTCAAGTCGTATGTGACGGTGCCCCATTCATCCAAGGGCTACTACTCGATCTTCACCGGGCAGCACGCCTACCCCGGTGTTGAAATCAAAGAGGCGATGCCCCTCTACCAGCCCGGCGTGATCCATGAGCTGCAGCAGAAAAACAACATGCAGGCCGTCGCCTTCAGCTCACTCTTCCTGCAGTTCGAGAACATGGACGGTTTCCTCAAGTCCATCGGTGTTGCCAACGCCTATGCCGTCGCCGACATCGCGCCCGCCAACACACTGGCGCAGAACAACAGCAGTTTTGGCGAGAGTGACGAGCTGCTGTACGCATCCAGCATTCCCTACCTGCAGGCCATCAGCAAAACCGGCAAAGGGTTTATCGCCTTGTACTTCCCAAGCGCCGCGCATTACCCCTACGACTGCACGGGCACGTCCGCCTCGCAGTCAGCGCTGGAAAAGTACGAAACCTGCATCGAAACCACCGACACCCTGATCGGGCAAATGCTCGAGGGGTACGACAAGGCGGGCCTGCTCGACTCCACCCTGTTCGTGCTGGTGGGCGACCATGGCGAGTCGTTCGGCGAACACGGGCTGTTCATTCACAACTCGTCCATGCACGAAGAAGAAGTGACCGTGCCGCTGATTTTCTGGGCCAAGGGCAAGACCCTGGCCAAGCCGATATCGACCACCAGCCAGCAGACCGACATCGCCCCCACCATTGCCGACTTCTTCGCGGTGGCCGACGCGCCATTCAACGTACAAGGCATCAGCTTGCTCAGGGACCACGGCAAGCGGGTGTTTTACATGTCGACGTTCTTCGACCAGCTGTCCTCTGCACTGGTGGAGCACCCGTACAAGTACATCTACGAATACAGCCCGGATACTCTCGTGCGCTACCACCTCGAAGACGACCCGCAAGAAAAGAACCCTCAACCGGTCGAAGGCGACGCGTTCACGACCCTGAAGAACCGCCTGCTGTCCTACGACGCGTACCAGAAGGCGCTGTTTGCAAAAGACCCCAAGCCAGGCGAGTGATGTGCAATCATCCCCCGTCCATACACACTCGCAAGGAAGGGTCATGAAGGAACATACCTACGCGTTGACCGTGAACTGGACCGGCAATGCCGGCCAGGGCACCACCAGCTATACGGCTTACCAACGGGACTTCAGTATCGAGGCCCAGGGCAAGCCAGCGCTGCCCGGCTCGGCCGACCCGGCTTTTCGTGGCGACCGCAGCCGCTGGAACCCCGAAGACCTGCTGCTCGCGTCGGTATCAGCCTGCCACAAGCTGTGGTACCTGCACCTGTGCGCGGTGAACAACGTGAATGTGCTGGCGTACGTCGACAAGCCAGAGGGCCGAATGGTCGAAGGTGATGGCGAACTCAAGGGGCATTTCACGGCCATCGTGCTGCGCCCGCAGGTGCTGGTGAGCAACGATTCGGATGCGCAAGTCGCCCTGCGCCTGCATGAAGACGCCCACCACGAATGCTTCATCGCCAACTCGGTGAACTTCCCGGTGCATTGTGAGCCGGTGATCAACCGCGAGGGCTGAGGCCAGATACGACAAGGGCGCCTTGCGGCGCCCTTGTGGCTCAACTCATTCCCACTCGATAGTGGCAGGCGGCTTGCTCGACACGTCGTAGGTGACGCGGGAGATACCGGCGATTTCGTTGATGATGCGGCCGCTGACGGTTTCCAGCAGCTCGTACGGCAGGTGCGCCCAACGTGCGGTCATGAAGTCCACGGTTTCGACGGCGCGCAGCGCCACGACCCAGGCGTAGCGACGGCCATCGCCGACGACACCCACCGACTTGACCGGCTGGAACACCACGAAGGCCTGGCTGGTCTTGTGGTACCAGTCGGCCTTGCGCAGTTCCTCGATGAAGATGTGGTCGGCGCGACGCAGGATGTCGGCGTATTCCTTCTTCACTTCACCCAGGATACGCACGCCCAGGCCCGGGCCCGGGAACGGGTGGCGGTAGACCATGTCGTACGGCAGGCCCAGCTCCAGGCCGATCTTGCGCACTTCGTCCTTGAACAACTCACGCAGCGGCTCGACCAGCTTGAGGTTCATCTCCTCCGGCAGGCCACCGACGTTGTGGTGCGACTTGATCACATGGGCCTTGCCGCTCTTGGCGCCAGCCGACTCGATCACGTCGGGGTAAATGGTGCCCTGGGCGAGGAACTGGATGTTGTCCAGCTTGCTGGCTTCGGCATCGAACACGTCGATGAAGGTGCGGCCGATGATCTTGCGCTTCTTCTCCGGGTCGGCTTCGCCTTCCAGGTTGTCGAGGAACTGCTTCTCGGCGTCGGCGCGGATCACCTTGACGCCCATGTTCTCCTTGAACATGGCCATCACCTGGTCGCCTTCGTGCAGGCGCAGCAGGCCGTTGTCGACGAATACGCAGGTCAGCTGGTCGCCGATGGCGCGGTGCAGCAGCGCGGCAACCACGGAAGAGTCGACGCCGCCGGACAGGCCCAGCAGGACGTTGGCCGAGCCGACTTGTTCGCGGACCTGGGCAATGGCGTCTTCAACGATGTTGGACGGAGTCCACAGGGCTTCGCAGCCACAGATGTCCTGGACGAAGCGCGACAGGATGCGGCCGCCCTGCTTGGTGTGGGTCACTTCCGGGTGGAACTGCACGCCGTAGTAGCCCAGGGCATCGTCGTACATGCCGGCGATCGGGCAGCTTGGGGTGCTGGCCAGCACGCTGAAGTTGCCTGGCATCTGGGTGACCTTGTCGCCGTGGCTCATCCACACGTCCAGGCCCAGTACGCCGTCATCGTCGACGTGGTCTTCGATACCGTCGAGCAGGCGGCTCTTGCCAACCACGTCAACGCGGGCATAGCCGAACTCGCGCAGCTCGGAACCTTCGACCTTGCCGCCCATCTGCTCGGCCATGGTCTGCATGCCGTAGCAGATGCCCAGCACCGGCACTTTCAGGTCGAACACGGCCTGTGGCGCGCGCGGGCTGTTGGCTTCGTGGACCGACTCGGGGCCGCCGGCGAGGATGATGCCGCGCGGGTTGAATTCGCGAATCGCTTCATCGTCCATGTCGAACGGGTGCAGCTCGCAGTACACGCCGATTTCGCGCACGCGGCGGGCGATCAGCTGGGTGTACTGGGAACCGAAATCGAGGATCAGGATGCGGTGAGCGTGAATGTCGAGGGCCATGACTCAATCTCTGATGCAGCTGCAAGCTTCAAGCCGCAAGCTGCAAGTTGATCGGGGAAAACGCGGTAGTTGCAGAAGGGCAACTACCGCTTGTAGCTTGAAGCTTGTCGCTTACCGCTGGAGGCGTTAGCCGACCCGGTAGTTAGGGGCTTCTTTGGTGATCTGCACGTCATGCACGTGGGACTCGGCCATGCCGGCACCGGTGATGCGCACGAACTCCGGCTTGGTACGCATCTCTTCGATGGTCGCGCTGCCGGTGTAGCCCATGGACGAACGCAGGCCGCCCATCAGCTGGTGGATGATCGCCGACAGGGCGCCTTTGTATGGCACGCGGCCTTCGATCCCCTCAGGAACAAGCTTCTCGGCACCGGCCGAGGAGTCCTGGAAGTAACGGTCGGAGGAGCCTTGCGCCTGCGCCATGGCACCCAGCGAGCCCATGCCGCGGTAAGCCTTGTACGAACGGCCCTGGAACAGCTCGACTTCACCCGGGGCTTCTTCGGTACCGGCGAACATCGAACCCATCATCACGCAGGAAGCACCGGCAACGATGGCCTTGGACAGGTCACCGGAGAAGCGGATGCCGCCGTCGGCGATCAGTGGCACACCCGTGCCTTCCAGCGCAGCGGCGACGTTGGCGATGGCGCTGATCTGCGGCACGCCGACACCGGCAACGATACGGGTGGTGCAGATCGAGCCTGGGCCGATACCGACCTTGACGGCGTCGGCGCCGGCTTCGGCCAGGGCCTTGGCAGCAGCGCCGGTGGCGATGTTGCCGCCGATCACCTGCACTTGCGGGTAGGTCTCTTTAACCCAGCGAACACGGTCGATCACGCCTTTGGAGTGACCGTGGGCGGTGTCGACCACCACCACGTCAACGCCGGCAGCGACCAGGGCGGCAACGCGCTCGCCGGTGTCCTTGCCGGTGCCGACGGCAGCGCCGACGCGCAGGCGACCCTGGTCGTCCTTGCTCGCCAGTGGGTAGGCCTTGGCTTTTTCGATGTCCTTGACGGTCATCATGCCCTTGAGCGCGAACTTGTCGTCGACGATCAGGACTTTTTCCAGGCGGTGCTTGTGCAGCAGCTCGCGGACTTCGTTCTTGTCGGCGCCTTCGCGCACGGTGACCAGGCGCTCTTTAGGCGTCATCACGTCGCGGACCTTGGCGTCCAGGCGGGTTTCGAAGCGCACGTCACGGGAGGTGACGATGCCCACCAGGTCGCCGTTGGCCAGCACCGGAACGCCCGAGATGTTGTTCAGGCGGGTCAGGTCGAACAGGTCGCGCACGGTGGCGTCGGCGTCGATGGTGATCGGGTCCTTGACCACGCCAGCCTCGAACTTCTTGACCTTGCGCACTTCGCCGGCCTGCTGCTCGATGGTCATGTTCTTGTGGATGATGCCGATGCCGCCTTCCTGGGCCATGGCAATGGCCAGACGCGCTTCGGTCACGGTATCCATGGCGGCGGAAACCAGGGGAATGTTCAGCTCGATGCCACGAGTCAAACGGGTCTTGAGACTGACTTCATTGGGCAGTACCTCGGAATAACCAGGTACAAGGAGGATATCGTCGAAAGTCAGGGCTTCTTGGCTGATACGCAGCATCGCGGGGGCTCCCGGGCGGGAAAAATGGAAGCGCGCCATTATACTCATGCACGGCGCGCCGCTCAATGCAAAATAAGGGCCTTCGGTCAGCCTTGTGGCAGTTTTACCTGCACCACCGCCACCGGCTGATCGAGCCAGTCGGCAAAGCTGTCGAGGAAGGCCTGGGTAAACCCGGCCTCGCCCCAGTTGTTGAAGATGAACCCCAGGTTGGAAAAGGCACATGGCTGCAGGTAAAGAAAGCCATTGATGTCGTCCTCGAAGCCGCACAACGGGCAGGTGAAGTTGTCGCTCACCCCCGGCGTCCACTCCTCCAGGCTCTCGAACAGCGGCTCGCCGACCTCGCGCCGGCATTCCGGGCAGCCGGCTTCTTCGAGAAAAGCGTCGGTGGGGGTGTAGATGCAGCGCTTGAGCACCACTTCAAGGCCGTTGACCTGCTCGCCGAAAGGCAGTTTCTCCGGGTGCAGGGCCACCTTGCGCGCCCCCTCGGCCAGGGCATGGCCCATGCGGTTGCCGGTACGCCCGCAGGTGGTCAGCTGCTCCTCGACGATCTTCTCGCGCACCAGCCAGCGCAGGATGGCCCTTGAGCGGGCTTCGTGGGACGGCACGGTGGACAGTTTAGGGACGATGATGCTTTGGGTGTTCATGAACGAAACGCGCCTGCGGACTGCGGTAATGGCGCAATTCTACCGCTCACGCGCTCAGGTAGCGACCGATCAACGCCAGGCCGCTGGCCAGTACCAGCCAGGTCACCAGGCGCACGAAGGCTTCGCGGGACAATTTCAGGGTCAACCGCCTGCCAACCCACAGCCCGAGGAACATCACTGGCAGCAGGCAGGCGGCCAGCAACAGCAGGCTGGTATCGGCATACACACCGGCGATCAGGAACAGCGACAGGCGTACCACCGTGCTGCAACTGATCAATGCGCTCTGGGTGGCCCGCGCCTGCTCCTTGGACGCCAGCCGGCCGCTCAGGTAGATCGCATACAGGAACCCGCCACTGCCGAACAGCGCACCGAACAGGCCGCCCACCGTGCCCATCGGCACCGCCCACAGGCCCGAAAGAGTTGCCGGGCGCACTTTCACCGCCAGGCCGTAGATCGCATAGGCGGTGACGAACAGGCCCATCAGCAACAGCAGCAGGTCGGACTTGAGCCGCAGCAGGAACACCACACCCAGGGTGCAGCCCACGGCCATGCAGGGCAGCAGGCGCAGCAGTTCGCCGCGCACCACATCCCGGCGTGATGGCAGCAGGTTGCCGAAGGCGGCGACGAAGTCCAGCAGCACCAGCAGCGGGATGATCCGCGACAGGGGCATGAAGTGGATCAGGACCGGGCCTGCGACCAGCGCGGTGCCGAAGCCGGCGATGCCGAAGACGATGTAGGCCACCCCCACACCGAGCAGGATGGGTAGCCAGTCGAGCATGGAAAACGACAGTTGAGCGAGCATTGCGGCAGTTCCTCGGGAGACCCCAGAAGGTTAGCCAGCGACAAGCCATGCCGACTAATATGCCTTTACGCCATGAGCCATCTGAAAAAGGCATGACATGACTTCGATCCGCCAACTGCGCTATTTCGTCGAAATCGCCGAGGCCGGCAGTTTCAGTGCCGCCGCCGAGCGGCTGTACATCGCCCAGTCGGCCCTCAGCCGTCAGATCAAGGAACTGGAGCTGCACCTGGGCTCCGCGCTGTTCGAACGTACCGCCCGCCAGCCACGGCTGACCGCCGCTGGGCTGGCCTTCCTCGACCGCGCCCGACGCCTGCTGGCCGACCTGGACAAGGCCGAACGCCTGGCCCGCGAGGTGGGCCAGGGCCTGCGCGGCAACCTGCGGCTGAACCACTCCAGTACCGTGCCGCTGACAGGGCAGCTGCTGCAGCGCCTCGGCAGCTACCTCAAAGACAACCCCGGCGTCTCCCTGGAGATCGCCCAGCAATCGTCGGAGGCGCAACTGGAAGACATCGCCGAAGGCCGCCTGGAGATCGGCCTGCTGCGCCTGCCGGTGCTGCGTCAGCACGAGGGCGTGGAGCTGCATGCACTGTTCGACGAGCCCCTCCTGCTGGCGGTGTCGGCAAGCCACCCACTGGCCACGGCCGGCAGTGTTCGGCTGGGGCAACTGCGCGAGGAACGCTTCATTTCCATACCCCATCGTCAGCGCGGCGGGTTGAGCTACCTGTCGGCGTCGTTGTGCATGAACGAAGGATTCTTCCCCCAGGCGGCGCAGGTGGTGTCGCGCAAGACCACGCAACTGCAGCTGATCCAGGCCGGGTTCGGGGTGGCGTTGCTGCCCCTGAGCATGCGCGAGATTGCCCCGCCCTCGGTCACCTTCGTGCCGCTGGCCGAGGCCTGCCAGAGCACCGTGGCCCTGGCCTGCCGACGCGACGCGGGAGCGCTGTCGAGAAAGCTGCTGGACAGCCTGCGCTCGCCACAGGGCGATCAGGGCATGTAGCGCTCCACCAGCGCAAAGGCGATCGCCGCGGTCTCGGCATCCAGCACACCGTCAAAGTTGCCCGGCCGGAAATGCAGCTGGAACGCCCTGAGCAAGGCACGCACCTGGGCCGGGTCGGGGCTGGTCGGGAAGCTGTACCCGTAGGTACGCAACTTGCCGAGGACGACCTCGAGCTGCGGCAGGCAACCCGCGAACCGCTGCTGGTAGTGCGCCTTGCGCGCCTCGTCATACCAGGCACCGATACCGGCCTGGTACAGGGCCTGCCAGGGGAAAGCGGCGCCAGGGTCGCTCTTGCGGCCAATGGCGATGTCGCTATGGCCGACCACCTGGGTCGGCGTGATGTCCGGATAGCGCTGCAGGATCGCCTGGCCCAGTTGGATCAGGGCTTCCACCTGCTGGGGGTGATAGGGCGGGAACACGAACTGGCCGTTGCTCACCGACGCCTGGTTGACGAGCTCGATGCCGATCGACGTATCGTTCAGGTTGCTGCGTCCGGCCCAGCCGCTGACACCCGCGTGCCAGGCGCGCTCGTTCTCGTCGACGAGGTTGAAGGTGCGCATCGCGTCAAAACCTGCACTCGCGAAGCTCGGATCGGACGGGTCGGGCACCAGGTAATGGGCGCTGACCTGGGTGCCTTTGACCAGCGCATTGATCGAGCCGTTGAAATTGGCGGCGGTGTAATGCAGCACCAGGAATCGCACCCGTCGGTTGAAAGCCTTGGAGCGGTAGGTGTGGGCGTCTATGGGATACATGGCGGATCTCCTCATGGAATCAGGCGCCCAGCCTGCATCGCCGGGTATCGGGGCCGGCAGCCGGAAATGCTCCCAAGGTTGGGCGTGCCAGCAGCCGGCACAGTGCATCCGCGCGACGGCTCCTTTATGATGCCCGGCATGATCAGAGACCCTTTCGAAAGACTCGGCCTGGACCGCGAGGTCCTCACCGTCAGCCAGCTCAACGGCCGCGCCCGCGTGCTGCTCGAGGACGTGTTCCGCAGCGTCTGGGTGGAAGGCGAGATTTCCAACCTCGCCCGCCCCGCCTCCGGCCACCTGTACTTCACCCTCAAGGACAGCGGCGCGCAGATTCGCTGCGCGCTGTTCCGCCAGAACGCCCTGCGCGTTCGCCAGGCGCTGCGCGACGGCCTGGCGGTCAAGGTGCGCGGCAAGGTTTCGCTGTTCGAAGGCCGTGGCGACTACCAGCTGATCCTCGACACCGTCGAACCGGCCGGTGACGGCGCCCTGCGCCTGGCCTTCGAGGCCCTGAAGGAAAAACTCGGCGCCGAAGGCCTGTTCAGCACCGAACGCAAGAAACCCTTGCCGGTGCATCCGCAACGCATCGGCATCATCACCTCGCCCACGGGCGCGGTGATCCGCGACATCATCAGCGTGTTCGGCCGCCGTGCGCCGCAGGTCGAGCTGAACCTGATCCCCACCGCGGTACAGGGCCGCGAGGCCATCGCCCAGATCGTCCGCGCCCTGCAGCTGGCCGACCGCCAAGGCTTCGATGCGCTGATCCTGGCCCGTGGCGGTGGCTCGCTGGAAGACCTCTGGTGCTTCAACGAAGAGGCCGTGGCCCGCGCCGTGGCGGCGTGCGTGACGCCCATCGTCAGTGCCGTGGGCCATGAGACCGACGTGTCGATCAGCGACTTCGTCGCCGACGTGCGCGCCCCCACCCCGTCGGCCGCAGCCGAACTGCTGGCGCCCGACAGCAGCGGCCTGCAACAGCGCCTGGACAGCCTGCAGCGGCGCCTGTTGCTGCGCATCCAGAACCGCCTCGCCCACGACCGCCTGCGCCTCGATGGGCTGGCCCGGCGCCTGCGCCACCCGGGCGAGCGCCTGCGCCAGCAGGCCCAGCGCCTGGATGACCTGGACATGCGCCTGCGCCGCGCCTTCATGCTCAGCCTGCAACGCCGCCACGAGCGCCTGGGCCGTCTCGACACCCGCCTGGCCGCGCAACACCCCGGCCGTTCGCTGAAGCTGCTCAAGCAACGCCTGGACAGCCTTGGCGAACGCCTGCCACGGGCCATGCGCGAAGTGCTCAAGGACCGCCGCCAGCGCTTCCAGGCGCAACTGCAGACCCTGCAGGTGGTCAGCCCGCTGGCGACCCTGGCCCGCGGCTACAGCATCCTGCTCGACGAACGTGGCCAGGCCATTCGCAGCGCCGCCCAGACCCACAATGGCCAGCGCCTGACCGCACGCCTCAATGAAGGCGAACTCAAAGTGCGGGTCGAAGACAACCACCAGACTCCGGTCACCCTTTCGCTACTGGACTGACACATGCCCCGCCTGTTCGCCCCCCTGCTCGCCCTGTTCCTGCTGCTGCCGCTCACCGCTGCCCAGGCCAGCTACATCACCCGCACCCTCGACAAGCCGGTGCCTGGCGGCGTCGCGGTGGTCGACCTTGGCCCTTCGGCCAGCGCCCCGAGCGCGCGCTTCGATGGCAAGCCGGTGCTGGTGGTCAAGGAGCAGGACACCTGGCTGGCCATCGTCGGCATCCCGCTGACGCAAAAGCCCGGCAACGCCGTGCTCACCCAGGGCGGCCGCAGCCTGCCCTTCACCGTCGGCAGCAAGAAGTACCCCGAACAGCACATCACCCTGAAGAACAAGCGCCAGGTCAACCCCGAGCCCGACGACCTCAAGCGCATCGAGCGCGAACTGGCCGAGCAAGTGAAGGCCTACCGCAGCTTCAGCCCCACGCTGCCGAGCAACCTGATCCTCGAAAAACCGGTCAATGGCCCGCTGTCGAGCAAGTTCGGCGTGCGTCGCTTCTTCAATGGCGAAGAGCGCAACCCCCACGCCGGCCTGGACTTCGCCGTGCCCGCCGGCACGCCGATCAAGACCCCGGCCAATGGCAAGGTGATCCTGGTGGGCGATTACTTCTTCAATGGCCGCACGGTGTTCGTCGACCATGGCCAGGGTTTCATCAGCATGTTCTGCCACATGTCGAAGATCGACGTGAAGCCAGGCCAGGTGCTGCGCCGTGGCGAGGTGGTCGGCCGGGTGGGCTCGACCGGGCGCGCCACCGGGCCGCACATGCACTGGAACGTCAGCCTCAATGATGCGCGGGTGGATCCGGCGATTTTCATTGGTGCGTTCCAACCCTGAAATCGGCATCCCCCCATTCGCGGGTAAACCCGCTCCCACAGGCACAGTGACACCTGTGGGAGCGGGTTTACCCGCGAAGAGGCCAGTACTGCCACCCGCAGTACCCATGTCTTGCGCCATCCAAAAATACTGCGCAACGACACAAACAAAACAAACAATAACCAGCCATAAAATCTCGCCAATCCTGTTTTTTTAAGCATTCCTCTCAATTTTTTCTGAAGCCTTGCCATCCCCCACCCCACTGGTTAGGGTTGAGCACATGAAAACCTTCAGCACCCTCATCCTTCTCCGACAACACCGCAGCCTCTGCCTGGTCAGTGCACGACTACCAGGGTGAATCGCGTCGCCTCGCCTTTTCATCTCGTTATCGTTTGGCAGGCCCGATTTCGGCCGCACATAAAAGGATTGCTTCCATGACCATGCTCAAAGACCCTTCGAAGAAATACCGCGCCTTCCCGACCATCGACCTGCCCGACCGCACCTGGCCGTCGAAAACCATCACCCAGGCGCCGATCTGGTGCAGCTCCGACCTGCGTGATGGCAACCAGTCGCTGATCGAGCCGATGGATTCGGAGAAGAAGCTGCGTTTCTGGAAGACCTTGGTGCAGGTCGGCGTGAAGGAAATCGAAGCCTCGTTCCCGTCCGCGTCGCAAACCGACTTCGACTTCGTGCGCACCCTGATCGAAGACGGCCACATCCCGGACGACACCACCATCCAGGTGCTCACTCAAGCCCGTGAAGACCTGATCGCCCGCACCTTCGAATCCCTGCGCGGCGCCAAGAAGGCCATCGTCCACCTGTACAACGCCACTTGCCCGTCGTTCCGCCGCATCGTCTTCAACCAGGACAAGCAGGGCGTCAAGGACATCGCGGTCAACGCCGCCAAGCTGTTCGTCAAGTACGCCGCCCAGCAGCCGGAAACCCACTGGACCTTCCAGTACTCGCCAGAGACCTTCAGCGCCACCGAGCTGGAGTTCGCCAAAGAGGTGTGCGACGCGGTGATCGAGGTGTGGAACCCGACCCCTGAGCACAAGGTCATCCTCAACCTGCCGGCCACCGTCGAAGTCGCCACGCCGAACATCTACGCCGACCAGATCGAATGGTTCTGCCGCAATGTCAGCCGCCGCGACAGCGTGATCATCAGCCTGCACTGCCACAACGACCGTGGCACCGGCATCGCCGCCACCGAGCTGGGCCTGATGGCCGGCGCCGACCGTGCCGAAGGCTGCCTGTTCGGCAACGGCGAGCGCACCGGCAACGTCGACCTGGTGACCCTGGCGTTGAACCTCTACACCCAGGGCATCGACCCGCAGCTGGACTTCTCCGACATCGACGGCGTGCGCAAGGTCGTCGAGGAGTGCAACCAGTTGCCGGTGCACCCGCGTCACCCGTACGTTGGCGACCTGGTCCACACCGCCTTCTCCGGCTCGCACCAGGATGCCATCCGCAAAGGCTTCGCCAAGCAGCAGGAAGGCGAGCTGTGGGAAGTGCCGTACCTGCCGATTGACCCGGCCGACATCGGCCGCAGCTACGAGGCGGTGATCCGCGTCAACAGCCAGTCGGGCAAGGGCGGCATCACCTACCTGCTCGAACAGGAATACGGCATCAGCCTGCCGCGACGCATGCAGATCGAGTTCAGCCAGGTGGTGCAGGGTGAGACCGACCGGCTGGGCCTGGAAATGACCGCCAAGCAGATTTACACCCTGCTGCAAAAGGAATACCTGCAAGCCAATGCGCCGTACGCGCTGGTCAGCCACCGTCTGCAGGAAGAGAACGGCAGCAGCCACGTGCAAGTGGAAGTCTCCGGTGAAGGCGAGACCACCTTGCATTGGCACGGTAAAGGCAACGGTGCTCTGGAAGCGCTGGTGGCCGGCCTGCCAGTGGCCGTGGAAATCATGGACTACAACGAGCACGCCATCGGCGCCGGCACCAACGCCAAAGCCGCGGCCTACATCGAGCTGCGCGTCGCGGGCGGTCGCCCGGTGCACGGCGTGGGCATCGACGAGAACATCACCACCGCCAGCTTCAAGGCGCTGTTCAGCGCGCTGAACCGCTCCCTGAGCCAACAGGAAGCCAAGGCGGCATAAACCCGCCCTGCTCGCCTGCAAACCCGCATCCTCTGATGCGGGTTTTTTTATGCCCGAAATATCCAGCAAGGTGCGTCAGTCAACGCCGTCATTTCGCCATGGCGAAAAATTTGCAGGATGCCTTGGATCAAGCGGCGCAGCCGCCTGCCTACAGGGAAGCACAATGCAGGCAGCCTGCTTTACAACTTCCGATCAAAGCTTATTAATTCGCCGATGCACTGATATGGATCAATACTTTATTGCTTGAACTAAATAAGTGCATTTTCATTAGTCAAAACCTGTCGCTACTTACTCTTTATTAGTGCAACACAATAAAAGTAAAATAGTGGCAGCGAGCCATCAAACAACAACAGCAGCGGCATTCGCCTATTAACCTACTGCCCACTTCCCAGAGGCCAGACGCATGCTGACCAATGCCCCGCTTCGCCTGAAGCTGTTGTTGATACTGATATTTCCCTTACTCGGTTTCCTACTACTGAGCAGTGTTTACCTGCTCGACAATTATCGAACCTTGCGCGACATGGAAAGCACCGTAAGCGCCAGCAGCACGGCGCAATCGCTGAGCGTGTTGATCACCAGCCTGCAGCGTGAACGCGGTGCGAGCGGGGTGTTCATCGGCAGCCGCGGCACGGCCATGGGCAACCGCCTGGGGCAAATCCGCGAAGAAAGCAGCGCCGCCATCGAAGCGGTCCGACGCTTGCCGACAGCCAATGACAGCGACATCGCCAAGTTACTCGGCACCTTGCAGGCGATTACCGAGCTGCGCCAGCAGGTGAGCCAGTTATCGATTGACAGCACTGTATCCGGCGCCCGCTACACCGAGATGATCCAGCAATTGATCGGCTATACCCACTCATTGGAAAAACGCGTCAACAACACCGCGGTGGTTCATGCGCTGAGTGCACTCAATCAGTTCATCGAACTGAAGGAGCGGGCCGGCCGTGAGCGGGTCATCCTTGGCCTGGCATTCAATCAAGATCACTTCGACGCTACTCTGCTGTCGCGCTTCAGCCGCAACCTCGGTGAGTTTTCCGCCTATGCCGACGGGTTCCAGCGCAAGGCGTCAGCTGAACTGCTGAGCCAGTTCCAGGCCCGCCAACAATCGCCTGCCGCCAATGAAGTGAGCAGGCTGCAACGCCTGGCCTTCGAGGTGCCGCTGGGCCAGGCGCTGGGGATCAAACCGGAAGCCTGGTTCGACATTTCGACCCAGCGCATCGACCAGATGAGCGAGGTCGAGCAGGCCCTGGCCGAGCGCGTCGGCAAACTTGCCGCCGACGCCCATGGCAACGCCAGCCAAGCCCTGTGGCTGACGCTCGGCGGCGCGCTCCTGGCGCTGGCCCTCGTAGCCCTGTTGTCGTGGCTGATCATCCACAGCATCGGCAAGGCGGTGCAGGACATCAACAGCGCCCTCGATGGCCTCGCCCGCCGCGACCTTACTGCGCGCAGCGGTTACCGCAGCAAGGACGAGTTCGGCCAGATCGCCGACAACCTCAACCGCATGGCCGACGAACTCGGCGAAATCGTCCGCGAGATCGGCAGCGCTACTGCCCAGGTCGCCACCGCCGCTGAAGAGTCCTCAGCGGTGACCCTGCAGACCAGCCGCAGTGTCGAACAGCAACGCCAGAGCACCGAGCTGGTGGCCACCGCGATCAACGAGATGAGCGCCACCGTGCGTGAAGTGGCGCATAGCACCAACGACGCGGCCAATCTGTCCCAGCAGATTCACACCAGTACCAGCCAGGGCCAGGCCGAAGTCGAAGGCACCATCGAACTGATCCGCGAGCTGTCGTCCCAGGCCGAACAGACCGCCAACCTGATCAATGAGCTGAAGCAGGAAAGCGATGCGATTTCATCGGTACTGGACGTGATCCGGGGTATCGCCGAACAGACCAACCTGTTGGCCCTGAATGCCGCCATCGAAGCCGCCCGTGCCGGCGACCACGGTCGCGGTTTCGCCGTGGTGGCCTCGGAAGTGCGCACCCTGGCACAGCGCACCCAGGAATCGACCGGCAATATCCAGCAGATGATCAGCAACCTGCAGGCCGGCTCTGATCGGGCCAGCAGTTCCATGCTGGAAACCTTGGGCAAGGCGCAGTCCGGCGCCAGCCGCATCGGCCGCGCAGGCGAGCTGCTGGCGTCGATCACCGAGGGCGTCGCCCGCATCAGCGACCGCAACATCCAGATCGCCTCTGCTGCCGAAGAGCAGAGCGCGGTGTCCGAAGACATCAACCGCAACGTCAACGCAATCAATGACCTGGTGATACAGGTCAGTGCAGGCGCTCAGCAGACTGCGGTGACCAGCCAGGAGCTGGCCCGCCTGGCAGAACATCAACAGCAACTGGTCAGCCGCTTCCGCCTGGCATGACGGCCTCGCTTCTTTCGTTGCCTGCCCCGGCCCTATCGCCGGCAAGCCGGCTCCCACAGGTGCGACACAGGGCTTGAGGCCAATGCGGTCGGGTGGGAGCCGGCTTGCCGGCGATTGAACCAAGGCAGGCTCTACATAATCCGCAGGCAAAAAAAAGGGGCGCCGACCAAGCGCCCCACAAGCCGTGTAGCACACAACGAAATCGGTCAGTCCAGCAACGCCATCGCCTCGGCGCTGCAGGCCTCGATGCGCGCCCAGTCGCCGTTCTTGATCCAGCTGCTGTCGAGCATCCAGGTGCCGCCCACGCACATCACATTGGGCAGTGCCATGTAGTTGCGCACGTTGGCTGGGTTCACCCCGCCCGTGGGGCAGAAGCGGATGTCGCCGAACGGGCCGCCGAAAGCCTTGATCGCCGCCACGCCGCCGCTGATCTCGGCCGGGAACAGCTTGAAGCGTCGGTAGCCCAGGGCGTAACCCATCATGATCTCGGACGGCGTGCTGATGCCGGGCAGCAGCGGGATGTCGCTGTCCACGCCGGCCTCGAGAATGTCCTGGGTGATGCCCGGGGTGACGACGAACTGCGCGCCAGCGGCCTGCACGGCGGCAAACATGCTGCGGTCGAGCACGGTGCCGGCACCGACGCACAGCTCCGGGCGCTGCTCACGCAGCACCTGGATGGCCTTCAGGCCCAGCGCCGAGCGCAGGGTCACTTCCAGGGTGCGGATGCCACCGGCGGCCAAGGCGTCGGCCAGCGGCAGGATGTCTTGCTCGCGGGCGATGGTGATCACCGGCAGGATGCGCGCCTTGGCGCAGATCGCGTCGATGCGTTCGGCTTTCTCGGCCATCGAGAGCAAAGGCTGTGGGCGTTCGAGGGTGGTCATGACTGTGGATCCTTGGCTCATGGGCACCAGTAGATGCTCAGGGGGTCGTGAAGAAAAGCGCGAATCGGCATTTCGGTAAGGTCGTTGCCCGCCAGCGCGGCGCGCAGGGTAGCGAGTTTGCCGGCCCCTTGCACGGACAGCGCAGTGAAGCCGGCGCTGGCCAGCAGCGCGCGGGTCATGCTCAGGCGCTGGTGCGGCACGCTGGGCGCCAGCATCGGCAGGCAGCGGCGCTCACCCACCTTGGCCAGGCCCTGGCGCAGGTTGGGGCTGGCCGGGAACAGCGAGGCGGTGTGGCCATCGTCGCCCATGCCCAGCACCAGTACATCGATCGGCGGCAACTCGGCCAGTGCCTGGTCGGCCTGTTCGGCGGCGGCTTCCAGGTTGGCGGCACCCTGATAGAGGCCGATGAAGCGTGCCTTGGCCGCCGTGCCCTTGAGCAAGTGACGGGCCAGCAAACCTGCGTTGCTGTCGGCATGCTCCACCGGCACCCAGCGCTCGTCGGCCAGGCTCACGGTCACCTTCGACCAGTCCAGCACTTGCGCAGCCAACTGCTCGAGGAACGGTACCGGGCTGCGCCCGCCGGACAACACCACACAGGCCTGGCCCTTGCTGGCGATGGCCTGGCGCAGGCGTTCGGCCACGTCATGGGCCAGGGTCGCCGCCAGGCTGTTCGAATCGGCCAGCGCATGCGCCTTCACGCTCGCCGGCAGTTGCAGTTCAGATATCGCCATACCAGGCCCTCCCATCACGTGTAATCAATGCAATCGAGCTCATCGGCCCCCAGGAACCGGCCGCATAGGGCTTGGGGGCATCGCCGCTGGTCTTCCAGCCGGCGATCAGCTGGTCGCACCATTTCCAGGCGTATTCGATTTCGTCCTTGCGCACGAACAGGTTCTGGTTGCCGCGCATCACTTCCAGCAGCAAGCGCTCGTAGGCATCAGGAATCCGCGCGCTGCGCCAGGTGTCGGAGAAATTCAGTTGCAGCGGGCCACTGCGCAGCTGCATGCCCTTGTCCAGGCCCTGCTCCTTGGTCATCACCCGCAGCGAGATACCTTCGTCCGGCTGCAGGCGGATGATCAGCTTGTTGCCGATCTGCAAGCGCTGTTCCGGAGCAAAGATGTAGTGCGGCGTCTCTTTGAAGTGGATGACGATCTGCGACAGCTTGCCGGGCATGCGCTTGCCGGTGCGCAGGTAGAACGGCACGCCCGACCAGCGCCAGTTGCGGATGTCGGCGCGCAGGGCGACAAAGGTTTCGGTGTCGCTCTGGGCGTTGGCGTTGTCTTCTTCCAGGTAGCCCGGCACCGGCTTGCCGTCGCTGTAGCCGGCGATGTACTGACCACGCACCACGCGAGTGCTCAGGCCCTCTCCGGTGATCGGCGCCAGGGCCTTGAGCACCTTGACCTTCTCGTCGCGGATGCTGTCGGCGGAAAGGTCGCTGGGCGGGTCCATGGCGATCAGGCAAAGCAGCTGCAACAGGTGGTTCTGGATCATGTCGCGCAGTTGGCCGGCCTTGTCGAAGTAGCCCCAGCGGCCTTCGATACCGACCTTTTCGGCGACGGTGATCTCCACGTGGGAGATGGAATTCTGGTTCCACTGGGTTTCGAACAGGCTGTTGGCAAAGCGCAGGGCAATCAGGTTCTGCACCGTCTCTTTGCCCAGGTAGTGGTCGATGCGATAGACGCGGTTTTCCGGGAAGAACCGCGCCACGGCGTCGTTGACCCGGCGCGACGACTCCAGGTCGTGGCCAATGGGCTTTTCCAGCACCACCCGGGTGCGCGGCGCCAGGCCGGCCTTGTCGAGGTTCTCGCAAATCGCCCCATAGACTGCGGCGGCCGTGGCGAAATAGGCGATCAGTGGCAGCTCGCCTGGCGCTTGCTCGACCAGCGCCTGGTAATCCTCGGGCTGGGCGAAGTCCACATGCAGGTAGTTCAGGCGTTCGAGGAAGCGGCCCAGGGCAACGGCGTCGATGTCCGCGTCGGGGACGTGGCGGCGCAGGTGCGCCTCGATGGTGCCCAGGTGCTCCTGCGCGGTGCCCGGCTCACGGGCCAGGGCCAGCAGCCGGGTGTCCGGGTGCAGCAGGTTGGCACGGTCGAGCTGGTAGAGCGCAGGAAACAGCTTGCGCAATGCCAGGTCGCCCAAGGCGCCAAAGAGGGCAAATGTGCAAGGTTCGACACTTATCGCAGCCATGATGTTGGTTCTTTTATTAAAGTTGAGCTAGGAATACCGCTTTCAAAGCGGGTTTTCAAGGCCTAATGTAGTAAAAACCACAACATTACTTACATCTATTACAACCCAGTGGTGTGACAATCTCACCGCCAGTAGGATACACAACACTGCAAAAAGCCTGCTGCCCCGCCAGCCGGCTGTCACCTAGAGCCGACCAAGGACACCCCATGGACCGCGTGCGTAACCTCCTGGAACAGATCCAGGGCCGCCTGGACGAGTTGAACAAGGCCGAACGCAAAGTCGCCGAAGTCATCCTGCTCAACCCGCAACAAGCCACCCGCTTCAGCATCGCCGCGCTGGCCCAGGCGGCCTCGGTCAGCGAACCGACCGTCAACCGCTTCTGCCGCTCGTTCGGCGTCAACGGCTACCCCGAGCTCAAACTGCAACTGGCGCAGAGCCTGGCCAGCGGCGCGGCCTACGTCAGCCGAGCGGTGGAGGCCGACGACGATCCGGCGGCCTACACCCAGAAAATCTTCGGCAGCGCCATCGCCTCGCTCGACAGCGCCTGCCAGCAACTCGACCCACAGCAGGTCAGCCGCGCCGTGGACATGATGATCCAGGCCCGGCAGATCCACTTCTTCGGCCTCGGTGCTTCCGCCCCGGTGGCCCTTGATGCGCAACACAAGTTCTTCCGCTTCAACCTGGCCGTGTCGGCCCATGCCGATGTGCTGATGCAGCGCATGCTGGCCTCGGTGGCCCACACCGGCGACCTGTTCGTGATCATCTCCTACACCGGGCGCACCCGCGAACTGGTCGAGGTGGCGCGCGTGGCGCGGGAAAACGGCGCCTCGGTGCTCGGCCTGACCGCCGCCGGCTCGCCATTGGCCCAGGCCTGCAGCCTGAGCCTGCACATCCCGTTGCCGGAGGACACCGACATCTATATGCCGATGACCTCGCGGATCATCCAGCTCACCGTGCTCGACGTGCTCGCCACCGGCATGACCCTGCGCCGCGGCGTGGACTTCCAGCCGCACCTGCGCAAGATCAAGGAAAGCCTCAACGCCAGCCGCTACCCGATCGAGGACGACGACCTCAGCTGAGGCGATGCGCCTGCAGCCGCAGGTGCGCACGTTCACCCGGCCTCAGGCTCAGGCCCTCGTCGCTGCCGCTGGCCGCCTCGACGCAGACGAAACCCTGGCACTCGCGCCCGCTCACGCCCATCAGCGGGCGGTTGCCTGGGTGCCAGACCACGGTGTCGTCGCTGTCGCCGGTGTCGATGCACAGCTCGCGCTGCCAGGCCGGGTCCTGCAATTGCACCCTGGGCGTGCCGGGGTAGACCTTCTGGCAACCGCCCTTGAGTTTCAACGCGCCGTCTTCGCGGCAAGCCTGGCGGTTGAGGCGGTCGTAGCCTTCGATATCCTCAAGCCCAGACAGCGCTATCTTTGACACGTCACTGATCCGCCAGTAAGCCAGCAGCGCATGGCTCAACTGGCAGGGCTCGCTGTCCTGGTGCTCGGTACTCAGGCTCAATTCCATGCTGGCGCCCAGGCGCGCATGCAGGTCGACCTGCCAGTCGCACAGGTCCAGGCGCCACTTCAAGGTCACGCCCTCCTCGTCCTCACGGCTGTCCACCAGCTTCCAGTCCAGCAGCCGTGCCCAGCCGTGGGCCGGCCACAGGTCCTCGCTGGGGTGGCGCCCATACCAGGGCCAGCACACCGGCACGCCACCGCGGATGGCGCCAACCTGCGGCCACTGTTCGGCGCACCACAGCCAGGGCTTTTCACCGGTGGGCTGGAAATGCAGCAATTGCCCGCCCTGGCGGCTGAACACCGCCTGGCAGCGGGGGTGGTCGATGATCAGCACATCGCGCTGCTGGTAACGCTCCCACTCGAAGGTCGGCCTCGGCCGTTGCGAGGTGAAGAAGCGATGTAGCGGATGTTCTGCCATGGTTCCAAGCTCTTTTGTTGTTCGAGATAGCGCTGTCTCAGCCCGTACCCGCTAACCACTGCAGACCAGTGGTTAGCGGAGGGCCGAAAATAGATGGCGTAAATTTACAACAATTCGTCTCAGAATGACGACTGAATCTTCAACCCTGCGACCAGCGCGTTGTCCACCTCGTCCACCGCACCCGGGCTCTTGATGTACTGCAGGTTCGGCCGCACGGTCAGCCAATTGGTGACGTGGAAGCCGTAGTAGAGCTCGGCGTTGTACTCGGTGCGCTGCAGCGGCACGAAGCCTGGATTGTCGTAATCGGCAATGCCGGACTGGGCGTTGAGCAGCTCTGCGCGTTTCTTCACGTCGTCGTTGACATGGATACGGGCCACGCCGAAGCCGATATCGTCCTTGGGCCGAGCATCGAAGGCGCCTTTGTACACCAGGCCGACCTGCTGGTAGTTGTCGACCACGTTGGTGGCCTTGTCGTGCACGGTGAAGTTGGCGAACAGGCTCAGGCCACGGCTGGCATCACTGGCGTGGGCAGTCACCTGCTGCTGCGCCACCACCCACCAGCCATGCTTGCTGGAGTGCGACTTGAAGTCCTGCCCGGTCAATGCCTGCGGGTTGCCGTTGATGTCGTCATATACATCGTCGGCCTTGGCGGTGCTGTAGTAGTAGCCCAGGCGGTACTCGCCCGGCAGGCCGTTGACCTTGGGCGACCACACCGCCTCCACCGGCAGGATCGCGCCCTTGGTGCCGCTGCCGCTGAGCTTGAAGCCGTTGCCGGTCTCCAGGTTCGAAGGGTTCTGCTCGTAGGCACCGACCTGGACGAAGAATTCCGGGGTGATGTTGTATTTCACCCGCAGGGCCCACTGGCTGACCGGCCAGTTGTACCAGATGCCCCCCACCCAGTTGCCCACCTGCGAGCCGCAGAACGCCAGGTTCTGGAAGTCGCAGGGGAAGCTGTTGAAGTCCTCGCCTTCGCCAAAGCGGCCGACTTTCACATCCAGCGCACCGTCGAAGTACTTCTGCTTGACCCACATCTGCGTCAACCGCCAGGTCTGGCCGCGCCCCCAGACCTCCTGCACCGAGCTGAACTGCCCGGCGCGTGGGTCGCTGATGCGGTCGTTGGACAGGTTGCGGCCGCTGCGTTCGGTGATCGCCAGTTTGAACTCGGCATCGTGCCAGCCGAAGATCTTCTCCAGGTCCAGGTGCGCGCCGAGGGCGAACTGGTCGCTGTAGCGCGCGGTCTTGTCGTCGTTGTAGCCACCGTGCAGGTTGCCGGCCACCTCGCCGACGTAGTCGAGGGTGAAGTCATAGCCCTTGTCCAGCAGCTCGGTGCGAGTGCCGCCCCAGTCGCCGGTCATCCATTTCGATTCCGACGAGAAAGCCTCGGCAGCCTGGGCCCCGCTGCTGCCGACCATGGCCAGCAGTGCCAGCGAGCCCAATGTCCTGATGCGATTGCGCTGTTCCATCCCTTTGCGTCCTCTTTTCTTGTTATTAACAGAACGGTTTAACGGCCTTTGAAGCGGGTCACGTTGTCCTTCACGGCGCTAGCAACCAGGTCGAGCCGCTCGCCGCTGGCGGCGTCGAACAGCAGCACCCGCGCCGGGTCGAACTGCAGGTTCAGGCTATCGCCCACCCGGCACGCCACATCCGGCGCCAGGCGGCAGCAGACCTTGGTCTGGTTGAGCGTGACGAACACCAGCAGGTCCGGCCCGGTGGGCTCGGTCACCTGCACTTCGGCGCGGATACCCGGCAGGCCGTTGCCTTCCACGCCCCCCAGCGAAATCTGCTCCGGGCGTACACCGAGGATGACCTCGCGCCCGTCCAGCACCTCGGCATCCACCCCCAGCGGCAGTTCGCAGCGCGCCTGGCCGCTGTCGAGCAGCGCCAGCACCCGGCCGTCCTGGCGGGTCAGGCGCACCGGGATGAAGTTCATCGGTGGCGAACCAATGAAGCTGGCGACGAACAGGTTGGCCGGATCGTTGTAGATCTGCTGCGGCGTGCCGAACTGCTGGATCAGGCCGTCCTTCATCACCGCCACCTTGTCGCCCAGGGTCATGGCCTCGATCTGGTCGTGGGTGACGTACACCGTGGTGGTCTTCAGGCGCTGATGCATCAGCTTGATCTCGGTACGCATCTCTACCCGCAGCTTGGCGTCGAGGTTCGACAGCGGCTCGTCGAACAGGTAGATCTTCGGCCGCCGTGCCAGCGCCCGGCCCATGGCCACGCGCTGCTGCTGGCCGCCGGAGAGCTGGCCTGGCTTGCGGCCGAGCAGGTGCTCGATCTGCAGCAGCTTGGCGACCCGCGCCACCTCCTCGTCGATGGCCGCCTGGGGCAGCTTGCGGATCTTCAGGCCGAACGCGATGTTGTCGCGCACGTTCATGGTCGGGTACAGCGCGTAGGACTGGAACACCATGGCGATGTCGCGATCCTTCGGGCTCATGCCGCTGACGTCTTCATCGTCGATCAGGATCGCCCCGCCACTGATGTTCTCAAGGCCGGCGATGCAGTTCATCAAGGTGGACTTGCCGCAACCCGAGGGGCCGACCAGGATCAGGAACTCGCCGTCCTTGATCGCTAGCTGGATGTCCTTGAGCGTGTCCGGCAAACCGGCGCCGTAGGTCTTGTTCACGTTGCGAAGTTCGAGCGTTGCCATGACTTACCCCTTTACCGCGCCGGCGGTCAGCCCGCGCACGAAATACTTGCCCGCAATCACGTAGACCAGCAGCGTCGGCAGCCCGGCGATCATCGCCGCGGCCATGTCGACGTTGTATTCCTTAGCCCCGGTGCTGGTGTTGACCAGGTTGTTGAGGGCCACGGTGATCGGCTGCGAGTCGCCACTGGAGAACACCACGCCAAACAGGAAGTCGTTCCAGATCTGGGTGAACTGCCAGATCAGGCAGACCATGATGATCGGTGTCGACATCGGCAGGATGATCCGCCCGAAGATGGTGAAGAACCCGGCGCCATCCAGGCGCGCAGCCTTGACCAGGGCATCGGGGATGCTCACGTAGTAGTTGCGAAAGAACAGCGTGGTGAAGGCCAGCCCGTACACCACGTGCACCAGCACCAGGCCGCTGGTGGTGCTGGCCAGGCCGAGCTTGCCGAGGGTGAACGAGGCCGGCAGCAGCACGGTCTGGAACGGCAGGAAGCAGCCGAACAGCAGCAAGCCGAAGAACAACTGCGAGCCACGGAAGCGCCACATCGACAGCACGTAGCCGTTGAGCGCGCCGATGGTGGTGGAGATCAGCACCGCCGGAACGGTGATCAGCACCGAGTTGACGAAGTAGCCGTTGACCGTGGCCCAGGCCTTGGCCCAGCCGATGCCGGTGAACACCGTCGGCCAGCTCAGCAGGTTGCCGGTGCTGATGTCTTCGGGGGTCTTGAAGCTGGTCAACAGCATCACCACCAGCGGCACCAGGTACAGCAGCACGGCAAGCAGCAGCACGGCGTGGATGGCGAGGCGGCTGAAGCTCAATGCGGGTTTGTCGAGGCGGCTACTCATGGCGTTTACCCCGCAGCTCCGAGTACAGGTAGGGGACGATGATCGCCAGGATGGCGCCGAGCATCAGGATCGCACTGGCCGAGCCCATGCCCATCTGCCCGCGGCTGAAGGTGAAGGCGTACATGAACATCGCCGGCAGGTCGGAGGAGTAGCCGGGGCCGCCGGCGGTCATGGCCGCGACCAGGTCGAAGCTCTTGATGGCGATGTGCGCCAGGATCATCAGTGAACTGAAGAACACCGGGCGCAGGCTGGGCAGCACCACCGTCCAGTAGATGCGCGGCAGGCTGGCGCCATCCAGTTGCGCGGCGCGGATGATCGACTGGTCGACCCCGCGCAGGCCGGCGAGGAACATCGCCATGATGAAGCCCGAGGCCTGCCACACCGCGGCGATCACCAGGCAGTAGACCACCCGGTCCGGGTCGATCAGCCAGTCCAGGCGAAAGCCTTCCCAACCCCAGTCGCGCAGCAGCTTGTCCAGGCCCATGCCGGGGTTGAGCAGCCACTTCCAGGCGGTGCCGGTGACGATCATCGACAGTGCCATGGGGTAGAGATAGATCGTCCGGATAAAGCCCTCACGGCGAATGCGCTGGTCCAGCAGCACGGCGAGGAACACGCCGATGACCAGGGTGATGGCGATGAACAGGCCACCGAACAGCAGCAGGTTCTTGCTCGCCACCCACCAGCGATCGTTGTCGAACAACCGTGCGTATTGCGCAAGCCCGGCCCATTTGTAGGTGGGGAGGAAGGTCGAGGTGGTGAACGAGAGGACGAAGGTCCACAGGATGTAGCCGTAGAACCCCACCAGGATGATGAACATGCTCGGCGCCAGTACCAGTTTTGGCAGCCAGCGCTGGAGCGCGTCCAGGGGTGAGGCCCGCAGGCGGGCGGTTGCTGTAGTCATGATCTGGATTCTCGATGCGAGGTTGCCTGCGCTGGCCTCATCGCTGGCAAGCCAGCTCCCACAGGTACAGGTGCCCTCAGGCTGATCGATGTACCTGTGGGAGCCGGCTTGCCGGCGATCGGGCCGTCAGATCCTTACTTGGCCGCCTTGACTGCCGCGTTCAGCTTCTTCGCCGCATCGGCAGGCTCTGCCTTGGGGTCGTTGATGTAGTTGGTCACCACATCGAAGAACGCCCCCTGCACGGCCAGCGTGGTGGCCATGTTGTGCGCCATGCTCGGCTGCAGGCCGCCGCTCTTGGCGTCGGCCAGGAAGTCCTTGGCAGAAGTCTGGGCGCAGGCGTCGAAGCCGTACTTGCCCATGTCGGCGAGCATGTCGTTACGCACCGGGATCGAGCCCTTGTTGGTGCTGAACACCTTCTGGAAGTCCTCGCCCAGCACCTTGCGGGCAATGTCCTGCTGGCCCGCCGCCGTGCCTTTGTCCTTCTGCTTGAACACCACCAACGAATCGATGTTGTAGAGGAAGGCCTTGTCGGTGCCGGGGAACGCTACGCACTGGTAGTCCTTGCCGGCGGTTTTCTTGGCCAGGGTCCACTCGCTCTTGGCCCAGTCACCCATGATCTGCATGCCAGCCTTGCCGTTGATCACCTTGGCGGCTTCCAGGTTCCAGTCCTGGCCCTTGCCGTCGGGGTCCATGTAGGTGGCGACCTTCTTCAGTTCGGTCAGCGCCTTGACCATCTCGGGGCCGGTCAGGGCTTTTTCATCGAGGTCGACCAGGGCCTTCTTGTAACCCTCCACGCCCATCACCGAGAGCACCACGCTCTCGAACACGGTGCTGTCCTGCCATGGCTGGCCGCCGTGGGCAAGCGGGATGAAACCGGCGGCCTTGAGCTTGTCGCCTGCCGCGTAGAATTCATCGAGGGTGGTCGGGGCCTTGTCGATCCCGGCCTTCTTGAACACTTCCGGGTTGATCCACAGCCAGTTGATGCGGTGGATGTTCACCGGCACGGCCACGTAGTCACCGTCGTACTTCACGGTGTCGGCGACTTTCTTGTCGAGCAGGCTGTCCCACTTCTCTTGCTTGGCAACGTCCTTCAATACATCGGCATCGAGCAATCCGGTGGACGCCCAGTCCTGGATATCCGGCCCCTTGATCTGCGCCACGCCGGGCGGGTTGCCAGCCACTGCGCGGCTCTTGAGCACGGTCATGGCGGTGGCACCGCCGCCGCCGGCAACCGCGCCGTCCTTCCAGATGAAACCGTCTTTTTCGACCTGGGCCTTGAGCACATCCACGGCGGCTTTTTCACCGCCGGAAGTCCACCAATGGACCACCTCCACGCTGCCTTTGGTATCGGCGGCATGGGCACTGAGGGCGTACAGGGAAGCGAACGAGATCGCGGCGGCGAGACGAAGCGTCGAATGCATGGGGAATACCTTTCTTGTTGTTATGCGTGGCAAGACTGTCGCTTGCTTTGCAGTGAGTGTAAGGACCTCGCGCCCGGCGCCAGGTAACGAACGGATGCGCGAATGTCAGCGTTTGGTTACAAAGCCAGCGCAGTGGCCAGGCTCGGCGCCAGCGGTAGGCGCGGCAGCAACAGGGCCTGCAGCGCGTGGTAGAGATCGGGCTTGCCGCCCCAGATGCGCGCGCTGGGCTGGTTGCTCGGGTCCAGTTCGTGGTGCCAGCTGCCGTGTACGCGGTCGATGAAATGCGTGGCGATGAAGTCCCAGAAGCAGCGGTACCACTGCTCGTAGTGCGGCTCGCCAGTGCGCCGCAGCAAGGCGGCGGCGGTGGCGCTCGCCTCGGCATGCACCCAGTGCAAGCGCTCGCGCACCAGCGGGCGGTCGCGCCAGTCCAGGGTGTAGACCAGGCCTGGGGTACCGTCGGCGAGCCAGGCGTTGCGGCAAGCGCTGCCGAACAGGCCTTTGGCGCCGTTCAGCAGCGCCTTGGGCACCGGCAGGTCGGCACGCAGCCGGGCAGCTTCCAGGTGCAACAGCAGGCGCGCCCATTCGAAGGCATGTCCGGGGGTGGTGCCATAAGGGCGAAAACCATCGGTGGGGTTGTCGCGGTTGTAGTCCGGCAGCGCTCGCCAGCCTGGGTCGAAATGCTCGGTGACGCGGAACCCGTCGCTGGCGGCCTGGCCGAGGATCAGCCGCTCGACGATGCGCAGGGCGCGGTCCAGCCACAAGGCGTCGCCGGTCACATCCGCCAGCGCCAGGAATGCCTCGACACCATGCATGTTGCTGTTGGCGCCGCGGTAGGCTTCGGCCTGTTGCCAGTCGCGGCTGAAGGACTCACGCAGGGCGCCCTGCGCTTCGCACCAGAAGCGGGTTTCGATGACCTCGATCGCTTGCTCCAGTAACGCGGGAGCAGCGGCGACACCCGCCACCACCGCCGAACTGGCGGCCAGGGCGACGAATGCGTGCAGGTACGCGGCCTTGTCGCTGCCGGCCTGACCTTCAGGATGGGTGAACCAGCCACCGTATTCGGCATCACGCAGCGGACCTTGCAGGGCGGCGACGCCGTGTTCGACCAGGTGCAGGCAGCCCGGCACGCCCTGCAGATGGGCCAGGGCAAAGCTGTGGGTCATGCGGGCGGTATTCAGGGTTTCGGCGAGGGCGCCGCGCGGCAGGCGGCCATCGTCATCAAGGTTGCCGAAGCCCTGGGGCAGGCGTGCGGCCTTGGCGAAATCGAGCAGGCGCAAGGCCTCGGTGGTGAGCCAGGCGTGGTGTACAGGGGAATCGAGCCAGCTACGGGTCATTGGCGTCTTCCTTGTTGTTGTCAGCCGATTCTAGCCAGCCGTCCTGGGTGGCATGTCACGAAGACTGGGTCGATTGTCACCACATCGTTACATCGAGGCCCTCATCGCGGGGCAAGCCCGCTCCCACAGGGTCAGCGCCCGCGATTGGCATCAATCAGGCGTACGCGGCAGGTAAAGCGTCACCCGCAACCCACCCTCACGCAGATTCAACAGGCTCACCTCACCGCCATGGCTATGGGCGATATTGCGCGCAATCCCCAGCCCCAACCCATATCCCTGCTGCTGCCCGGCCAAACGGAAGTGCGGCTCGAACACCTGCTCCAAGCGCTGCTCCGGCACCCCTGGCCCCTGATCGTCGACCTGCAACACAAAGCTCTCGGCACTGTCGATGATGCGCAGTTGCGCCCGTTCGCCGTACTTGATGGCGTTGTCGATCAGGTTGCCGATGCAGCGGCGCAGGGCCAGCGACTTGCCCGGGTACGGCGCCAGTGCCCGGCCTTCGAGGGTGATGCGGCCGTCGCGCAGATAAGCCTCGGCCAGCAGCTCCAGCACCTGGTTGAGATCGATCGGCTCGATGTTCTCGTGAATGTCGGTGTCCTTCACGCATTGCAGCGCGCCCTTGACCAGCAGCTCCAGCTCATCGAGGTCGCGGCTGAACTTGGCCTGCAAGGCTTCGTCTTCCAGCAGCTCGACCCGCAGCCGCAGGCGGGTGATCGGTGTGCGCAGGTCGTGGGAGATGGCGCTGAACAGTTGCGAGCGCTCGGTCAGGTAGCGGCTGATGCGCTCGCGCATGTTGTTGAAAGCCCGCCCCACTTCCACCACTTCACTGCCGCCGCCTTCGGCCACCGGTGCCACATCGGCGCCCAGCGACAGCTCCCGGGCCGCCCGTGCCAGGCGCTTGAGCGGCCGGCTCTGCCAGTGCACCAGCAAGCCGATGAACAGCAGCAACAGGGCGGTGGTCAGGGCGATGAAGCCGATCTGCTGGCGTGGCAGGCGTTCGGCTTCAAGGCTGGTGTAGGGCTCGGGCAGCAGCGAGGCGATATACAGCCACTCGCCCTCGCCCAGGCGGATCTGGGTGACCAGCACCGGCGGGTTGAGCGGTTCGAGGGTCAGCGAGTAATGCGCCCACGAGCGCGGCAGCTCATCGAGCTTCAGGCCACTGTTGAAGATGCGCAGGTCGTCGGGGCTGACGAACTCCACCGAGATGTCCATCTGCTGCCCGAGGCGTTCGTGCAGCACCTGCTGGAACACCTCGATCACCGCCTGCTTGCGCGGGGTGACGGGCAGCACCGGCATGTCCAGCGGCTTGACGTTGAGCGACACGAAGAAGCGCGTGCCGCCCATGCTGCGCAACTGGTCGAGCACCATTGGCCGGTAGGCCACGGGCAGCGAACGGAAGTAGCTGACGCTGGCGCTCATCGAGTGGGCCAGGCTGCTGGCGCTGGCCCGCAGGCCCTGCAGCTGGCTGGCGCGCAGCTGGGCGACCCAGATCACGCTGGAAAGCCCCTGGGCCAGTACCACCACCAGCAGGGTGAGCAGCAACATGCGCCCCAGCAGAGAGCGTGGCAGCAGGCGCCAGCGCCGCTCGCTAGGCCAGGCTGACATGGGCCGCCAGCAAGTAGCCGCTGCCACGCACGGTGCGGATCAGCCGGGGTGGTTTTTCGGTGTCACGCAGGCGCTGGCGCAAGCGGCTGACGCCCATGTCGACGATGCGGTCCAGGGGCATCGGCTCGCGCCCACGGGTGGCGTTGCCGATGGTGTCGCGGTCGAGGATCTGTTGGGGGTGATCGAGAAACAGCTTGAGCAGGGCGAAGTCGGCGCCGGAGAGAATCACCTCCTCGCCATCGCGGTGGAACAGCCGGTGGCTCACCGTGTCCAGGCGCCAGTCGTCAAACGCCAGCACAGCGCTGGCCGGTGCGGCCTGACCGAAGTCGGCGCGGCGCAGCAGGGCCTTGATCCGCGCCTGCAGCTCACGCGGGCTGAAGGGTTTGCCCAGGTAGTCGTCGGCGCCCAGCTCCAGGCCGATGACCCGGTCGGCCTCGTCGGAACTGGCGGTGAGCATGATGATCGGTACCCGCGACAGCCGGGGGTGCTGGCGCACCCAGCGGCACAGGCTGAAGCCGTCTTCATCGGGCAGCATCACGTCGAGGATCACCAGGTCGCAGGGGTTGGCGTCCAGTGCCCGGCGGAAGGACTGACCGTCGGGCTCGGCCTGCACCTGGAAACCGGCGCGACTCAGGTAGGTTTGCAGCAGTTCGCGAATGTCCTGGTCGTCGTCGACCATCAGGATCGATTTGCCGGCAGTGGTCATCATGGTCCGTCCTCTTGTATGCGCAGATCTTCTGCCTGCTGTACGGATCCTGTGGGAGCGGGTTCACCCGCGAAAGCGTCGGTAAGGCAGCCGCCGCATTCGCGGGTAAACCCGCTCCCACAGCAATCGCCTTGTGCTTCAGCTACCCAGATCTTGCTGCAAGGCCACCCCCGCCCCCAGCAACCCGGAAAACTCCGCAGTCACCAGCCACACCGGCACCCCGGCGAAATACCCGCTCATGCAGCCCTTGTCGGCGAAACTCGCGGCAAAGCCACTGCGCAAGAACAACTCGGCAAAACGCGGAATCACCCCGCCGACGATATAGACCCCGCCGCGCGCGCCCAAAGTGAGCACATTGTTGCCCGCCACCCGACCGAGGAAGCGACAGAACTGCTCGACCACCGCCAGCGCCCGTGGCTCACCGGCCAGTGCCGCATCGGTGATCTGCGCCGGGGTCTTGTGCCTGGGCGTGTCGCCATCGAGCGCGCAGAGCGCCTGGTACAAACGCACCAGCCCACCACCGCTGAGCACCGTCTCGGCACTGACATGGCCGATCTGGCGCTGAATCTCCTGGTGAATCGCCGCTTCGCGGGCATTGCCCACCGGCAGGTCGACATGCCCACCCTCGCCCGGCAGCGCCAGCCATTGCTCGCCGTGACGCACGAGGCTACCAACGCCAAGCCCGGTGCCAGGGCCAATCACCAGCACTGGGCGGGAGGGGTCGGCCTGGCCTGGGCAGACTTCTCGATATTCGCCTTCGCGCAAACGGGTCATGCCCAGGGCCATGGCGGAGAAATCGTTGATCAATTGCAGCCGCTCGACCTGCAGGGTCTGGCAGAACGCCCGACGGCTCAGGCGCCAATGATTGTTGGTAAAGCGAAACTCATCGCCATCCACCGGCCCGGCAACGGACAGACACACCGCCGCCAGCCCGCCACGGGCGATGCCCTGTTCGCCCAGGTACGCCTCGATCGCCTGTTCGGGGCTGGTGTAGTCAGCGGTCGCGAGCACCTGGACCGCGTGCAGCTGGTTGTCGCGCCACAGGGCAAAACGTGCGTTGGTACCACCAATGTCGCCAACCAGCAGTTCTTTCACTTGAGAGTCTCCAGGCCAGAGGTGAAGGCACTGGCGCCCTTCTCTGCCGAGCTGAACGCCACACGCATGAAGCCGAACAGCTCGCGACCGCAGCCCAGGTCGTTGCCCTTGGGCGGCTCGGGCAGCTCGCGGCTGGCCAGCTCCTCGGCCGACAGCAGGATCCGCAACGTGCCTTCGACACCATCGACCCGCACGATATCACCATCGCGCACCCGCGCCAGCGGGCCACCGTCGAAGGCCTCCGGGCACACATGGATGGCCGCCGGGATCTTACCCGAAGCGCCGGACATGCGCCCGTCGGTGACCAGCGCCACCTTGAAGCCACGGTCCTGCAGCACGCCAAGGAACGGCGTCAGCTTGTGCAGCTCGGGCATGCCGTTGCAGCGCGGGCCCTGGAAGCGCACCACGGCCACGAAGTCGCATTCCAGCTCGCCGGCCTTGAACGCATCGGCCAGCGACTGCTGGTCATGGAACACCCGCGCCGGGGCTTCCACCACCTGGTGTTCAGGGGCCACGGCGGAGACCTTCATCACGCCACGCCCCAGGTTGCCTTCCATTACCCGCAGGCCGCCCTCGGCGGAGAACGGCCGCGCCACCGGGCGCAGGATGCTCTCGTCGAGGCTCTGTTGCGGGCCTTCGCGCCAGACCAGCTGGCCGTTGTCGAGGAACGGTTCCTGGGTATAGCGACGCAGCCCCGGGCCGGCCACGGTGTTGACGTCCTCGTGCAGCAGCCCGGCATCGAGCAGCTCGCGGATGAGGAAGGCCATGCCGCCGGCGGCCTGGAAGTGGTTGATGTCGGCTTTGCCGTTCGGGTACACGTGGGACAGGGTCGGCACCACCTCGGACAGGTCGGCCATGTCCTGCCAGGTCAGCTGGATGCCGGCGGCCTGGGCGATGGCCGGGATGTGCAAGGTGTGGTTGGTCGAGCCGCCAGTGGCGTGCAGGGCGACGATCGAGTTGACCAGCGCCTTCTCGTCGACGATCTCGCCGATCGGCATGAAGCTGCCACTGGCCTTGGTCATGCGCGTGACCTGGCGCGCCGCCTCGGCGGTGAGGGCATCGCGCAGTGGCGTGTAAGGGTTGACGAACGAGGCGCCGGGCAGGTGCATGCCCATCACTTCCATCACCAGCTGGTTGGTGTTGGCAGTGCCGTAGAAGGTACAGGTGCCTGGGCCGTGGTAGCTGTTCATTTCCGATTCGAGCAGCTCTTCACGGGTGGCCTTGCCCTCGGCGTAGCGCTGGCGCACGTCGGCCTTCTGCTTGTTGGAGATGCCCGAGACCATCGGCCCGCCGGGGACGAAAACGGTCGGCAGGTGGCCGAAGCGCAGCGCCCCCATCATCAGCCCAGGGACGATCTTGTCGCAGATGCCCAGCATCAGGGCGGCATCGAACATGTTGTGGGACAGGGCGATGGCGGTGGACATGGCGATCACTTCGCGGCTGGCGATGGCCAGCTCCATGCCCGGCTCGCCCTGGGTCACGCCATCGCACATGGCCGGCACGCCGCCGGCGAACTGGCCGACCGAGCCAACCTCGCGCAGGGCCTGCTTGATCTGCTCGGGGAAGTGCAGGTACGGCTGGTGCGCCGAGAGCATGTCGTTATAAGACGAGACAATGGCCACGTTGGCGGCGTTCATCAGGCGCAAGGTCTGCTTGTCGTCGGCACCGCAGCCGGCCACGCCATGGGCGAAGTTGGCGCATTGCAGGCTGGCGCGCATCGGTCCGTCACTGGCCGCGCCGCGGATAAGCTCAAGGTAGCGTTCACGGGTGGGACGGCTGCGTTCGATCAGCCGTGCGGTGACCTCAAGGATGCGCGGATGCATGTACTGGACTCCAGGCTAACGGTAAGGGCGGCTTCAATGGGCATTTTCCCTCCAAACGATTGCGGCCTAGGCTTGCAGTAAAGGTACCCGGCACATTCGCGGAGCAGCCTGCCCGGCCACTCGTTGTAGATTTAACAAAATACTGCCACTAAAAAGGCTTGTTTTCTATCACGCAGTGAATAATCTTGTAATTCCAATAACAAAACCGTTTCAGTGAAGCTGCCTTTTTGCCACAGGCTTCACCCGACTGCCAGAGGTAACGCCATGACCCTACGCATCGCCATCAACGGATTCGGCCGCATCGGACGCAACGTCCTGCGCGCACTCTACACGCACGGCTACCGTCAGGACCTGCAGGTCGTCGCCATCAACGACCTGGGCGACAGCGCGATGAACGCCCACCTGCTCAAATACGACAGCGTTCACGGCCATTTCGATGCACAGGTCGAGGCCGACCACGAGAGCCTCACCGTCAACGGCGACCGGATTGCCGTCAGCGCCATCCGCAACCCCGCCGAGCTGCCCTGGAAAGCCCTGGCCATCGATGTGGTGTTCGAATGCACCGGGCTGTTCACCGAGCGCGCCAAGGCCGCCGCACACCTGGCCGCCGGCGCCGGCAAGGTGATCATCAGCGCACCGGCCAAGGGCGCCGACGCCACCGTGGTGTACGGGGTCAACCACGATGTGCTGCGCGCCTCGCACCAGATCATTTCCAACGCCTCGTGCACCACCAACTGCCTGGCGCCAGTGGCCCAGGTGCTGCACCGCGAGTTCGGCATCGAGCAGGGGCTGATGACCACCATCCACGCCTACACCAACGACCAGGTGCTCACCGACGTCTGCCACGCCGACCCGTACCGCGCGCGCTCCGCCACCCAGTCGATGATCCCGAGCAAGACCGGCGCCGCCGAGGCGGTGGGCCTGGTGCTGCCGGAGCTGGCCGGCAAACTCACCGGCATGGCCGTGAGGGTGCCGGTGATCAACGTGTCGCTGGTCGACCTTACGGTCAACCTGCAGCGTGAGACCACCACAGAGGAGGTCAACCAGCTGTTCCTCGAGGCCAGCCGCCATTCGCGGGTACTGGGCTACAACGCGCTGCCGCTGGTGTCGTGCGACTTCAACCACAACCCGCTGTCGTCGATCTTCGACGCCAACCACACCCGCGCCAACGGCCGCATGCTCAAGGTGCTGGCCTGGTACGACAACGAGTGGGCGTTCTCCAATCGCATGCTGGACAACTGCCTGGCGCTGTTCAGCGCCAAGTAAGTACTTTGGCGGTGGGCGTGGGGCGATGCGCCCACGCCCACCGCCCCACGCGCAAAGCGCAATCTTTACCTGTTCGTGACATTTCAGCGCTTGACCTGCCACATGGATGATAAGCATTATCATTCGCCCCACAGTGGCCAGGTTCCCCCGTGAGTCAATCCCGGTTCAATTCAGTCTTCCTCACCCAGCGCCTCAGCCTGCTGCGCACCTTGCAACGCATGGTCGGCAACCCCAGCACCGCCGAGGACCTGCTGCAGGAAACCTACCTGCGGGTCACCCGTGCCCTGGGCGAGCGGCCGATCGAGCACCTTGAACCCTTCGTGTTCCAGACCGCGCGCAACCTCGCCCTGGACCACCTGCGCGCCCGCCGGGTGCAGGCACGCACCCTGGTCGACGACGTGCCCGAGCAAGTGCTGCACAACGTCGCCGCGCCCGCCGGCAGCAGCGAGGATGCCGCCCACGCCGAGCAACTGCTCAAGCACCTGAGCACGAGCCTTGGCCAGCTGACCGAGCGCCAGCAGCGCATCTTCATCCAGAGCCGCCTGCATGGCGCCAGCTACCTGGAAATCGCCGAGCAGTTGAACGTCTCGGCCAGCACCGTGCAAAAGGAACTGAAACTGATCATGGCCATCTGCATGGGCGTCGCCGCTCGGCACCAGTGACGCGACCACTCGCCGCGCACCTGCGCAAAGCCCTTGCCATGTGCCGGGCCTGCGCCGATCATGCGCAAAAAAGCCCCCGCAAGGATCCTTCGTGACCGATCAGCCCAGCCCTCGCCCGACACCTGCCGAGCCTGATGCCCGCGCCCGTGCCCGCGAGGAGGCGATGGACTGGCTGATCCGCCTGCAGTGCGCCACTGACCAAGACACCCAGGCCTTCGAGCACTGGCTGGGCGCCGAGCCGGAAAACGCCGAAGCCTACGTCGAGGCCGAAGCGCTGTGGAACGGTGCGCCGCTGCGCCAGGCCGCCGAGCAATTGCAGCAACGCCAGCGCCGCTCCATCAGCGGGCGCCTGCGCAGCCACTGGAAGCCGCTGGCCACCGCCGCCGTGCTGCTGGTCGGGCTGTTCACCTTCGGCAACCTGCCTGTGCGCCTACAGGCCGACCACCTCACCGTGGTCGGCGAGCGCCAGCGCCTGCAACTGGACGACGGCGCCAAGATTCTGCTCAACACCAACTCGGCCTTCGCCAGCGATGTGCGCGACGGGCGCCAGGTTGCCCGCTTGCTGCAGGGCGAAGCCTACTTCCAGGTCGCCGGCGGCAGCCAGCCACCGCTGGAGGTGCAGGCCGGGCCACTGCGGGCCAACGTGCGCGACACCGACTTCGCCGTGCGCTACCTGGACGGCGAAGCGCAGGTGCGCGTGCAGCGCGGCGACGTCGATCTGCAGGGCGCCCGCGACCAGCGCATCCGCCTGAGCGCTGGCGACAGCATCAGTGTCGGCCCCCAGGGCTTCGGCCAGCGCCAGCGCGTCGACCTGAACAAGGAGCTGGCCTGGGTCGAAGGCCGCCTGGTGTTCGAAAACTGCCCGTTGGGCCAGGTCATCGCCGAAGTGCAGCGCTACTACCCAGGCTGGATCATCAGCCGCAATGCCCAGCTGGAGCAGGTCGCGGTCACCGGCAACTACCGCCTCGACCAGCCCCTGCAAACCCTGCGCGCCCTCGCCCACATTACCTCGGCGCAGCTGCATGAATACCCCGCCGTGGTGATTCTCAACTAAGCCAACAAGTTTTTTTACGCGACCCCTGTAGGCAGCACGTCTCGTTATAGCCAATGCAACTGATTCTCGTTCGATAACGACAACAGTCCATGCCTATAACCCCTCGCGCGACAGGGAGCGCTTTCGATGTCCACAGGTCCAACCCGCCCGTTCACCCCTTCCCGCCGCCACGGGCAGCTGTCCTTGCTGACCCTCGCCCTGCTCGCCAGCGGCGCCGGCAGCCTGCCGGCCCTGGCCGTGGAGCCTGCCCAGGCGAGCAGCCCGCGCATGGGCGACTACCGCTTCGCCATTACCCAGCAGCCGTTGGTTTCGGCGATCAATGCGTTCAGCCAGGTCACCGGCTGGCAGGTCGGCTTCAACGCCGAGCTGGCCGAAGGCGTGGCCTCGCCAGGGGTGCAGGGCTCGCTGGCCCCGGAAGCGGCGCTGCAGCGCCTGCTGCACGGCACCGGCCTTGCCTATCGCAAGATCGACAACGCCAACGTGGTGCTCGAGCGCCAGGCGGGCAGCGCCATCGCCCTGCAACAGATGACCGTCAGCGCCACCCGTAGCGCCCAGGAAGTCAGCCAGGTGCCCAGCACCGTCAGCGTGCAGACCCGCGAGCAGTTGGACCGGCAGAACGTCAACGACATCAAGGACCTGGTGCGCTACGAGCCGGGCGTTTCGGTCGGCGGCGTTGGCCAGCGCAGCGGCCTGAACGGCTACAACATCCGCGGCATCGACGGTGAGCGCATCCTCACCCAGGTAGACGGCGTGTCGATCCCCGACAGCTTCTTCTACGGCCCCTACGCCCAGACCCAGCGCAACTACGTCGACCCGGAAATCGTCAAGCGCGTCGAGATCCTGCGCGGCCCGGCCTCGGTGTTGTACGGCAGCAACGCCATCGGCGGCGCGGTCAGCTACTTCACCCTCGACCCTGAAGACATCATCAAGCCCGGCAAGGATGTCGGCGCGCGCCTGAAGACCGGCTACAGCTCCGCCGACGAGAGCTGGCTGACGTCCGCCACCGTCGCAGGCCGCCACGCCGACTTCGACGGCCTGCTGCACCTGAGCCAGCGCAACGGCCACGAGACCAAGTCCTACGGCGAGCACGGCGGCAGCGGCCTGGCCCGCACCGAAGCCAACCCCGAGGATGTGCGCACCACCAACGTGCTGGCCAAACTGGGCTGGAACTACGCCGACGACGCCCGCCTGGGCCTGACCTACGAGCACTACAAGGACGACCGCGACCAGAACATCCTGAGCTCCGTGGGCGGGCCGTTCATTCCCGGTTTCGCGGCCTCGAACTCGTACCGTATGCGCCAGGGCAACGACACCGTCACCCGCGAACGCTTCGGCATCAATCATGAATTCGGCCTCGACAGCCTGGTCGCCGACCACCTCAAGTGGAGCCTCAACTACCAGATCGCCAAGACCGACCAGCGCACCGACGAGCTGTACTTCGCCGCCGGCCGCCAGGTATTCCGAGACCGCCAGACCACCTACAAGGACCGTCAGTGGGTCATTGACGCCCAGCTGGACAAAGCCTTCAGCATTGGCGCCACCGAGCACCTGCTGACCTATGGCACCACCCTCAAGCACGAGAAGATCAGCGGCATCCGCCAGGGCGTCGGCACCTGCCTGAACGTCGGCGGTTCCTGCACAGCCATCGGCCAGAACAGCGCCCGCGATGGCCAGATACCGGTCAGCGACTTCCCCGACCCGACCGTGAACACCTACAGCCTGTTCGCCCAGGACGAGATCCGCTGGAACAACTGGACCTTCCTGCCGGGTGCCCGCTACGACTACACCCGCATGGAGCCCAAGTTCACCGACGAATTCCTGCGCGGCGTGCAGAGCACCAGCGTGACCGGTGCCGCCAATGCCGACGACTCGGCCAAGAAGTGGCACCGCGTATCGCCCAAGCTGGGGGTCACCTACGCCTTCAACGACAACTACACCTGGTACGGCCAGTACGCCGAGGGCTTCCGCACCCCGACCGCCAAGGCCATGTACGGCCGCTTCGACAACCCGGGCCTGGGTTACAGCGTGCAGCCCAACCCTGACCTGGAGCCGGAAAAGAGCAAGAGCTACGAGACCGGCCTGCGCGGCAACTTCGACGCCGGCAACTTCGACGTGGCGGTGTTCTATAACAAGTACCGCGACTTCATCAACGAAGACGCCATCCTGTCGTCCAACCTGGGCGCCAGGTTCCAGGCCAACAACATCAAGCACGCCACCATCCGCGGCGCCGAGTTCAAGGGCCGCCTGAACCTCGACCACTTCGGTGCCGCGCAAGGCCTGTACACCCAGGGCTCGGTGGCCTATGCCCGTGGCCGCAACGACGACAACGGCCAGCCGCTGAACAGCGTCAACCCGCTCACCGCCGTGCTCGGCCTGGGCTACGAGCAGCAGAACTACGGCGGCTTGCTCAGCTGGACCCTGGTCAAGCAGAAGGATCGCGTCGACGACACCACCTTCTTCGCCCCCGACGGCACCAGCAAGCAGTTCCGCAGCCCCGGCTACGGCGTGCTGGACCTGACCGGCTTCTACAAGGTGAGCGAGGACGTCACCGTCAACGCCGGCCTGTACAACCTCACCGACAAGAAGTACTGGCAGTGGGATGACGTGCGCGGCTACGACTCGATCGGCGAAGCCAGCGTGACCCAGCCGGCCAACCTCGACCGCCTGACCATGCCGGGGCGCAACTTCGCCATCAATGTGGTGTGGGATATCTGATTCGAAATCGGTGCAGCCCCTATCGCCGGCAAGCCGGCTCCCACAGACAGAGCGCCAAGCCTTAGGCAGGCGCTTTCCTGTGGGAGCGGGTTTACCCGCGAACACGGGCATAGCCCGTGCCAGACACTGAGTTGTCATCTTCGCGGGTAAATCGCAGCGGCGAACCGCCGCTCCCACAGGCTGAGTGCAGGTCTTGAGTTCGGCGCGGTCAGGTGGGAGCCGGCTTGCCGGCGATAGGGGCGACGCCACTTCTGCGTCCGACGAATGATTCAACTTCCCAGATGAGGTTTTTTTACTGTCGTGCGTCATCTGTTTCGTCTTAACACTAGACAACCCATTTCCCAAGGATGCCCCCGATGTCCACCTCCTCCGAGCGCGCCGCCCTGCGCTCCCAGCGCCTGAACCAGGTCACCCACGCCCCGCACACCAAGCTGGACGCCCTGGTCAAGTCGCACAAGCCGTTCGACAGCCGCGAGAGCTTCGCCCGCTTCGTGGTCGCCCAGTACCTGTTCCAGTCGGAACTGCAGGCCCTGTACAACGACCCGCAATTGATCGCCATCGTCCCCGACCTGGCAGCGCGTTGCCGCGCCGAACAGGCTCGCCTGGACCTTGCCGACCTCGACACCGAAGTGCCGGCGCCCTTCGCCGGCGCCCTGCAGAACCCGAGCCTGGGTGAAGCACTGGGCTGGATCTTCGTCTCCGAAGGCTCCAAACTGGGCGCCGCATTCCTGATCAAGCGCGCCGTGGCGCTGGAACTGTCCGACAGCTTCGGTGCCCGCCACCTGGGCGAACCGGAAGGCGGCCGCGCCGAAGGCTGGAAGCAGTTCACCCGCATTCTCGACAGCCAGGCCCTGTCGCCCGAGGAAGACGCCGCCGCCGAACGTGGCGCGGTCGCCGCCTTCGAGCGCTTCACCGAGCTGCTCAAGCATGCCTACGCCACCGACGCCGCGCTGGCCTGACACGCTTCACCCGGCCGCCCGCGGGCGGCCGCACCGCTGTAGTGAGACCATGACCCGACTCGCCCGCTCCAAAGTGTCCCGGCTGCTCTACGCGATCCTGGCTTATGTCAGCTTAGGGATCGGCCTGGTTGCCATCGTCATCCCCGGCCTGCCGACCACCGAGTTCATCCTGCTCGCCGCCTGGGCCGCCACTCGCAGTTCGCCGCGGCTGTCCGCCTGGCTGGAGAACCACCGGTTGTTCGGGCCGATCCTGTACAACTGGCGCAATGGGCGGGTGATCCAGCGCCGCGCCAAGGTCAGCGCGACCGTAAGCATGCTGCTGTGCGCGGGGCTGATGCTGACCTTTCTTGCGCACCACTGGCCGGTCTACCTGGCCATCGCCGGCATGACCCTGGGCAACCTGTGGATCTGGTCGCGCCCGGAGCGGCCGACCACACCGGGGGCCGTCGAACTGCAACGCTGAGGGGTTTGCACTGTGCTGGCGGATGTACTGCAATAGGGCCCAGCAAGGAGGACCCTGCATGCAGCCGTTGCTCGACACCATCGCCCAGTCCCTGAGCCTCGACCCCGCCGCCGTGCGCTGGCAAGGGGTCGGCGCACTGCCCTCGACGTTCGCCGTGAGCGAACTGGCCACCGCCAGTATTGCCGCCTGCGGCCTGGCCCTGGCCAAACTGCTGGAAAGCCAGACGGGCGCTTGCCCAGCGGTGCGGATCGACCGCCGCCTGGCCTCTTTCTGGTTCAACACCAGCCTGCGCCCCCACGGCTGGCAACTGCCGCCATTGTGGGACGCCATTGCCGGCGACTACCCAACCGGCGACGGCTGGATCCGCCTGCACACCAATGCCCCGCACCATCGTGCCGCTGCCTTGCAGGTGCTCGGCACCCAGGCCGAACGCGCCAGCGTTGCCCGCGAGGTGGCCAGATGGCAAGGCGATGACCTTGAAACCGCTGTGGTCGCAGCCGGCGGCTGCGCGGCGCGCATGCGCAGTTGGCCGCAATGGTGCGCCCATCCCCAGGGCCAGGCGGTCAACCGGCAGCCGCTGATCCTGCGCCAGGCCTTCGCCGGGCCGGCACAGGCCTGGCAGGGCAACCCAGACAGGCCGTTGGCCGGAGTGAAGGTGCTCGACCTCACCCGCATCATCGCCGGCCCGGTGGCCACCCGCTTGCTCGCCGCGTTCGGTGCCGAGGTACTGCGCCTCGACCCACCCGGCTGGGACGAGCCTTCGCTGGCAGCGGAAGTCACCCTGGGCAAGCGCTGTGCGCGCCTGGATTTGCGGGCGCAGGCTGATCGCCAGGTATTCGAACGCCTGCTGAGCGAGGCCGATATCCTGGTCCACGGTTACCGCGCCGATGCGCTCGAACGGCTGGGAGTGGGTGCCGAACGTCGCCGCCAGCTCAACCCCGGCCTTATCGATGTGGGCCTGAACGCCTATGGCTGGGGCGGCCCGTGGCAGGACCGCCGCGGCTTCGACAGCCTGGTGCAGATGAGCGCCGGCATCGCCCACGAAGGCATGCGCTGGCAGCAAGCGGATCGGCCTGTGCCGCTGCCGGTGCAGGCGCTGGACCATGCCACCGGCTACCTGATGGCGGCGGAGGCGATCCGCGCGCTGACCGAGCGTTTACGCAGCGGCCAGGGGTGCCAGGTACGGCTGTCGCTGGCGCGTACTGCGGCACTGCTGGTCGAACGCGGAACAGTGGAAGAGGACCTGCCGCTGGCGGAGGAGACGTCCGCAGACCTCGAGCCGCACATCGAGCACACGCCATGGGGTGCGGCGCAACGGATCAAAGGGCCGCTGCAGGTGGGCACGGCGGTGATGGCATGGGCACGAGGGAGTTGCGAGCTGGGTTCGGCCACTGCTCAGTGGTGACCACTCAACACGCATCTTGTACCGCTCAACGCGCATTCCCTGTAGGAGCGGCACAAGGCCGCTCCTACAGCAAGCGTGTCACCTGGCAACTGCGTGTTTCACAAACTCAACAGCCCCGAATACAACGCATACGCCGCCAGCCCCGCGCCCGCCAGCACCCCCGCGAAGATCAGCTTTTCCCACGAGGTGAACAGCGCCTGCCCCTGCTCGTGCCTGGCCCGGGCGAACAGGATCACCCCCGGCGCGTACAGCAGCGCTGACAGCAGCACATACTTGAGCCCACCGGCATACAGCAGCCAGACCGCGTACAGCAAGGCGATCAGCGCCACCAGCAGGTCCTTGCGGCGCACGCTGGGCTGGCCTTCATAGCTGTCGCCACGCAACGCCAGCAACACCGCATAGGCCGCCGACCAGAAGTACGGCACCAGGATCATCGATGACGCCAGGTAGATCAGGCTGGTGTAGGTCCCCGCCGAGAACAGCGTGATCAACAGGAAACCCTGGATCATCACGTTGGTCAGCCACAGCGCATTGGCCGGCACATGGTTGGCGTTTTCCCGGGCAAGGAAGCGCGGCATGGTCTTGTCGCGGGCGGTGGCGAACAGGATCTCTGCGCACAGCAGCGCCCAGGACAACAAGGCGCCCAGCAGCGACACCGCCAGCCCGATGCTGATCAACAGCGCGCCCCACGGCCCGACGATGTGTTCCAGCACCGAGGCCAGCGACGGGTTCTGCAGCCCGGCCAGTTCTGGCTGGGTCATCACCCCCAGCGACAGCACGTTGACCAGCACCAGCAGCGCCAGCACCCCGAGAAAGCCCACCACGGTGGCCTTGCCCACGTCCGATCGGCGCTCGGCACGGCCGGAATACACGCTGGCGCCCTCGATACCGATGAACACGAACACCGTCACCAGCATCATGTTGCGCACCTGTTCCAGCACGCTGCCGAACTTGGGATTGCTCAAGCCCCAGATGTCGCGGGTGAAGATATCGGCACGGAAAGCGAACGCGGCAATCACGATGAACATCAGCAGCGGCACCACCTTCGCCACGGTGGTCACCTGGTTGATGAACGCCGCCTCCTTGATGCCGCGCAGCACCAAAAAATGCACCGCCCACAGCAGCAGCGAGGCGCAACCAATGGCCAGCGGCGTATTGCCCTCACCGAACGCCGGGAAATAGAAACCCAGGGTGCTGAACAGCAACACGAAGTAGCCGACGTTGCCCAGCCAGGCGCTGATCCAGTAGCCCCAGGCGGACGAAAAACCCATGTAGTTGCCGAAGCCGGCCTTGGCGTAGGCGTACACCCCCGAGTCCAGTTCCGGCTTGCGGTTGGCCAGGGTCTGGAACACGAAGGCCAGCGCCAGCATGCCCACCGCGGTGATGCTCCAGCCGATCAGCACCGCGCCGACATCGGCGCGCGCCGCCATGTTCTGCGGCAGCGAGAAGATCCCCCCGCCAATCATCGAGCCGACCACCAGCGCGATCAGGGCGCCTAGGCGCAGCTTCTGTCCCGGTTCGCTCATGGCGCTTCTCCCCTCTGGCCCGTGCGGCGCATGAAATTTCGATCTAACGCATATAAATGTTACAGCATATTTATATTAATGCAGGACATTAAAGCTAGTTCACTCATAACTCCTTTGTCTAACTAAAAGCGCACGACGCGCAGGGTTTTAACGGACTTTCTCGCGCATGGCGCATTGCCACCACTCAATCTTGTGAAAAATTTGCGAAATATCCAGAAACGGCTAGCTTCATAGCGCAGGCAAAACGGAGCGTTTGCTCTAGATGGACACGGAGGTGCCAGTGCACAAGGCTTGCAGCAGAGCTGTCGGCATCCTCCAGGAGGTACATGAAGGGTCTTTTCAACCCTTCATGTCGGCATGAACTGATCTAAATCAGCTAATGACCCAGGCGTCAGATTTATTCTGAAGTCAACTTTCTCCTGGTACGGAGTCGTTAAATGTCTGATTCTCCCGCAAAACTAAAGTTAGGTGCACTTGTTGCACTTGTCGTCGGCTCGATGATTGGTGGCGGGATCTTCTCGCTGCCGCAAAACATGGCCGCCAGCGCCGGCGTTGGGGCCGTGCTGATCGGCTGGGCCATCACCGCGGTGGGCATGCTCACCCTCGCCTTTGTGTTCCAGACCCTGGCCAACCGCAAACCTGACCTCGACGGCGGTGTATACGCCTACGCCAAGGCCGGTTTCGGCGATTACATGGGTTTTTCGTCCGCCTGGGGCTACTGGATCAGCGCCTGGCTGGGCAACGTCGGCTACTTCGTGCTGCTGTTCAGCACCCTGGGGTATTTCTTCCCGATCTTCGGCGAAGGCAATACACCGGCGGCAGTGATCGGTGCCTCGATCCTGCTGTGGGCGGTGCATTTTTTGGTGCTGCGCGGCATCAAGGAAGCGGCGTTCATCAACCTGGTCACCACCGTGGCCAAGGTCGTGCCGCTGGCGCTGTTCGCGCTGATCTGCCTGTTCGCCTTCCGGCTCGACATCTTCACCGCTGATATCTGGGCCGTCGGTACGCCGGAGCTGGGCAGCGTGATGAACCAGGTGCGCAACATGATGCTGGTCACCGTGTGGGTGTTCATCGGCATCGAGGGCGCGAGCATCTTCTCCTCCCGCGCCGAAAAACGCTCCGACGTGGGCAAGGCCACGGTCATCGGTTTCGTCACCGTGCTGCTGTTCCTGGTGCTGGTCAACGTGCTGTCGCTGGGGGTGATGACCCAGCCGGAACTGGCCAAGCTGCAGAACCCGTCCATGGCCGCCGTGCTTGAACATGTGGTCGGCCACTGGGGTGCGGTGCTGATCAGCGTCGGCCTGATCATCTCGCTGCTGGGGGCGCTGCTGTCGTGGGTGCTGCTGTGCGCCGAGATCATGTTCGCCGCCGCCAAGGACCACACCATGCCGGAGTTCCTGCGCCGCGAGAACGCCAACCAGGTGCCGGCCAACGCCCTGTGGCTGACCAACGCCATGGTGCAGATCTTCCTGGTGATCACGCTGTTCTCCAACAGCACCTACCTGTCGCTGATCTACCTCGCCACCTCGATGATCCTGGTGCCCTACCTGTGGTCGGCGGCCTACGCCTTCCTTCTGGCCTGGCGCAGCGAGACCTACGAGCAGGCCCTGGCCGAACGCAAGAAAGACCTGATCATCGGCGGCATCGCCCTGGTCTATGCGATCTGGCTGCTGTACGCCGGCGGCGTGAAGTACCTGCTGCTCTCGGCCCTGCTCTACGCCCCTGGCGCGATCCTGTTCGCCAAGGCCAAGCGCGAAGTCGGCCAGCCGATCTTCACCAGCATCGAAAAACTGATTTTCGCCGCCGTGGTGGTGGGCGCCCTGGTGGCGGCCTACGGCTTGTACGACGGTTTCCTGACCCTTTGAACACCTGTCTTCGCTTTACTGGAGGAATGAACCATGTCCACTGAGAAACAGAAATACGGCGTCCACTCCGAAGCCGGCAAACTGCGCAAAGTGATGGTTTGCTCGCCAGGCCTGGCGCACCAGCGCCTGACCCCGAGCAACTGCGACGAGCTGCTGTTCGACGACGTCATCTGGGTCAACCAGGCCAAACGCGACCACTTCGATTTCGTCACCAAGATGCGTGAACGCGGCATCGAAGTGCTGGAAATGCACAACCTGCTGACCGAGACCGTGCAGAACCCCGAGGCGCTGAAATGGATCCTCGACCGCAAGATCACCGATGACACCGTCGGCGTCGGCCTGAAGAACGAAGTGCGTGGCTGGCTCGAAAGCCTGGAGCCACGCAAGCTGGCCGAGTTCCTGATCGGCGGCGTGGCCGGTGAAGACCTGCCGGAAAGCGAAGGCGCCAGCGTGATCAAGATGTACCGCGACTACCTGGGCCATTCCAGCTTCCTGCTCGACCCGCTGCCCAACACCCAGTTCACCCGCGACACCACCTGCTGGATCTACGGCGGCGTGACGCTCAACCCGATGTACTGGCCGGCGCGACGCCAGGAAACCCTGCTGACCAGTGCCATCTACAAATTCCACCCCGAGTTCACCAACGCCGACTTCCAGGTCTGGTACGGCGACCCCGACAAGGATCACGGCAAGGCCACCCTCGAAGGCGGCGACGTGATGCCGATCGGCAAGGGCATAGTGCTGATTGGCATGGGTGAACGCACCTCGCGCCAAGCCATCGGCCAACTGGCGCAGAACCTGTTCGCCAAGGGCGCGGTGGAAAAAGTCATAGTCGCCGGGCTGCCCAAGTCCCGCGCCGCGATGCACCTGGACACCGTGTTCAGCTTCTGCGACCGCGACCTGGTCACGGTCTTCCCGGAAGTGGTCAAGGAGATCGTGCCGTTCATCATTCGCCCAGACGAAAGCAAGCCTTACGGCATGGACGTGCGCCGCGAGAACAAGTCGTTCATCGATGTGGTCGGCGAACAACTCGGGGTCAAACTGCGTGTGGTCGAGACCGGCGGCAACAGCTTCGCCGCCGAGCGCGAACAGTGGGATGACGGCAACAACGTGGTGGCCGTGGAGCCCGGCGTGGTCATCGGCTACGACCGCAACACCTACACCAACACCCTGCTGCGCAAGGCTGGGGTCGAGGTCATCACCATCAGCGCCGGCGAGCTGGGCCGGGGCCGTGGCGGCGGCCACTGCATGACCTGCCCGATCGTCCGCGACCCAATCGATTACTAACGCCCATTTCACCCGGCCGCACCCACGAAGTGGCGGCCGGGCTACCTACCGAACTCAAGGAGAACCGTCATGGCGTTCAACATCCATAACCGCAACCTGCTCAGCCTCGAGCACCACACCACCCGCGAACTGCGCTACCTGCTGGACCTGTCCCGCGACCTCAAGCGCGCCAAGTACACCGGCACCGAGCAGCAGCACCTGAAGGGCAACAACATCGCCCTGATCTTCGAGAAGACCTCGACCCGCACCCGCTGCGCCTTCGAAGTCGCCGCCTACGACCAGGGTGCCAATGTCACCTACATCGACCCCAATTCCTCGCAGATCGGCCACAAGGAAAGCATGAAGGACACCGCCCGCGTGCTCGGGCGCATGTACGACGCCATCGAGTACCGTGGCTTCAAGCAGGAGATCGTCGAAGAGCTGGCCAAGTTCGCCGGTGTGCCGGTGTTCAACGGCCTGACCGACGAATACCACCCGACCCAGATGATCGCCGACGTGCTGACCATGCGTGAGAACAGCGACAAGCCGCTGCACGACATCAGCTACGCCTACCTGGGCGACGCCCGCAACAACATGGGCAACTCGCTGCTGCTGATCGGCGCCAAGCTCGGCATGGACGTGCGCATCGCCGCGCCCAAGGCGCTGTGGCCCCATGACGACCTGGTCGAGCGTTGCAAGAAGTACGCAGAAGAGAGCGGTGCGCGCATCACCCTCACCGAAGACCCGAAAGCCGCAGTCAAAGGCGTGGACTTCGTTCACACCGACGTCTGGGTATCGATGGGCGAGCCGGTCGAAGCCTGGGGCGAACGCATCCAGCAACTGCTGCCCTACCAGGTGAACAAGGAGCTGATGAAGGCCACCGGCAACCCGCGCACCAAGTTCATGCACTGCCTGCCGGCATTCCACAACTCCGACACCAAGGTCGGCAAGCAGATCGCCGAACAGTACCCGCACCTGGCCAACGGCATCGAAGTGACCGATGACGTGTTCGAATCGCCGGCGTGCATCGCCTTCGAGCAGGCGGAAAACCGCATGCACACGATCAAGGCGATCCTGGTGTCGACCCTGGCTGATCTCTGACGGCAGCCTCGATTCTGTGGGAGCCGGCTTGCCGGCGATGCAGGCAACACGGTGCATGGCACCGGCTATGCCGGTGATCGCTGGCAAGCCAGCTCCCACAGATCCTCACATTCGTGCTTAAAGGACATTCCCCATGCGTATCGTTGTTGCATTGGGCGGCAACGCCCTGCTGCGCCGTGGCGAGCCAATGACCGCTGACAACCAGCGCGCCAATATCCGCACCGCCACCGAACAGATCGCCAAGATCCACCCCGGCAACGAACTGGTCATCGCCCACGGCAACGGCCCGCAGGTCGGCCTGCTGTCGCTGCAGGGCCTGTCGTACAAGCCGGATGAAGCCTACCCGCTGGATGTGCTCGGCGCCGAGACCGAAGGCATGATCGGCTACATGATCGAACAGGAGCTGGGCAACCTGCTGGCCTTCGAGGTGCCGTTCGCCACCCTGCTCACCCAGGTTGAAGTGGACGCCAATGACCCGGCCTTCAAGGACCCGACCAAGTTCATCGGCCCTGTGTATGCCAAGGAAGAAGCCGAGCGCCTGGCCAAGGAGAAAGGCTGGGTGGTCAAGCCCGACGGCGACAAGTACCGCCGCGTGGTGGCCAGCCCCAAACCCAAGCGCATCTTCGAGATCCGCCCGATCAAGTGGCTGCTGGAAAAGAGCAGCATCGTGATCTGCGCCGGTGGCGGCGGCATCCCTACCATGTACGACGAAAACCGCAAGCTCAAGGGCGTCGAGGCGGTGATCGACAAGGACCTGTGCTCGGCACTGTTGGCCGAGCAATTGGAAGCCGACCTTCTGATCATCGCCACCGACGTCGATGCCGCCTACATTGACTACGGCAAGCCGACCCAGAAAGCGATTGCCCAGGCCCACCCCGACGAGCTCGAAAAGCTGGGCTTCGCCGCAGGTTCCATGGGGCCCAAGGTGCAGGCTGCCTGCGATTTCGCCCGGCATACCGGCAAGGTCGCGGTGATCAGCTCGCTGGAAAACATCGAAGATATCGTCAAAGGCACCGCCGGCACACGGGTTTCCACCGCCAAGCCGGGTATCAGCTACCGTTGAATGCAGTTGGCGGGCGCCCGTCGCCCGCCGTTTTCAACCTTCCGGAGGTTTCCACCATGGCCCAGTACCAACCCGGTCACGTTCATATCGAGCGCACCGCGCTGAACACCAACGACCACAGCTACGACCTGAACATCAACTACGAAGTGGCCCAGGACCCCAAGGAAGGCAGAGGCATCGAGTTCCGTCTGCATGGCAGCATCGAGGGCAAGCCGGTCGACGAGAAGTTCTTCCTGGCCAAGGACCAGGTGCTGCCCAGCTTCCTCAGCGTCACCACGCGCAAGGCCCAGGCGTACCTGAAGCCGCCCAAGAAATTCGAGACCCTGGGCTCGCCGCACAAGCTGTACGACGCCATGTTCGAAGACATTCGCGCGAAGCTGGATGTGAAGTCGGGCGACCCGATCAAGCCTGAGCATCTTGAGTAGTTTCAGGGGCTGCTGCGCAGCCCTTTCGCTCCTACAAAGACCGCGCGATCCCTGTAGGAGCGGCCTTGTGCCGCGAAAGGGGCGCACAGCGCTCCCGGCAATGGTGGGCTAGACCTAACTCCCAAGGCATACTGTCGCCCTCCCCGGCCATAACCGCCTACCCCATGCGCATCCACGTCAGCTTCATCGACCGCGTCGGCATCACCCAGGAAGTCCTGGCCCTGCTCGGTGCCCGCAACCTCAACCTCGATGCCGTGGAGATGGTCCCGCCGAACGTCTACATCGACGCCCCGACGCTCAGCCCCGCCGTGCTCGAAGAGCTGCACGACGCCCTGTTCGAGGTGCGTGGCGTGCAGTCGGTGGAAGTGGTCGACATCCTCCCCGGCCAACGCCGCCACCTGCAGCTCGACGCCCTGCTCGCCGCCATGAGCGACCCGGTGCTGGCCGTGGACAGCGCCGGCAAAGTGCTGCTGGCCAACCCGGCGCTGATCGCCTTGTGCGGGCGCGAGTCGGCCGGACGCTCCCTGGCCGAACTGTTCGGCGACCCCGACCTGCTCCAGGCCCTGCTGGACAACAATTTCCACCTGCCCATGCGCGAGATGCAGCTCAATGGCCAGAGCCTGCTGCTCGACGCCACGCCGATCACCAACGCCGGCGGGCTGCTCACCCTGTACCCGCCCAATCGCATGGGCGAGCGGCTGTCGGCGCTGCACCACGATCACGCCGAAGGCTTCGACGCCATGCTCGGCGACTCACCGGCCATTCGCACCCTCAAGGCCCGCGCCCTGCGCGTGGCGGCCCTCGACGCACCCTTGCTGGTGCACGGCGAAACCGGCACCGGCAAAGAGCTGGTGGCCCGCGCCTGCCATGCCATCAGCAGCCGCCATGCCGCGCCCTTCCTGGCTCTCAACTGCGCCGCGCTGCCCGAGAGCCTGGCCGAGAGCGAGCTGTTCGGCTATGCCCCGGGCGCCTTCACCGGCGCCCAGCGTGGCGGCAAGCCAGGGCTGATGGAGCTGGCCAACCAGGGCACGGTGTTCCTCGACGAGATCGGCGAGATGTCACCCTACCTGCAGGCCAAGCTGCTGCGCTTCCTCAGCGATGGCAGTTTCCGCCGGGTCGGTGGCGACCGCGAAGTGAAGGTGGACGTGCGCATCATCAGCGCCACCCACCGCAACCTTGAGCAGATGGTCAGCGAAGGTAGCTTCCGCGAAGACCTGTTCTATCGCCTCAACGTACTCAACCTGCAAGTGCCGCCGCTGCGCGAGCGCGGCCAGGACATCCTGCTGCTGGCGCACTCCTTCATGCAGCAGGCCTGCACCCAGATCCAGCGGCCACAGTGCCGACTGGCGCCTGCCACCCATGCGGCGATGCTGGCCAACCCCTGGCCGGGCAATGTGCGTCAGCTGCAGAACGTGATCTTCCGCGCTGCGGCCATCTGCGAAAGCAACGTGGTGGATATCGGCGACCTGGACATCGCCGGCACCTCGGTGGCGCGCGGGCAGGACGGTGAAGTGGCGAGCCTGGACCAGGCCGTCGGCGATTTCGAGCGCGAGCTGTTGCAGCGGCTGTATGCCAGCTATCCATCGACCCGGCAGTTGGCCGGGCGGCTGCAGACCTCGCACACCGCCATTGCCCAGCGCCTGCGCAAGTACGGAATTCCCGGCAAGGCCTGAGCGTCGCCATCGAACTCAACGACCAATCAGAAAATAGCGAAGGCATTCTCAGACTTACCCTACCCGTACACCCCAAACTTCCTAAACGCTGCCGCGTACCATACCGGGCTCTGTTCATGGGGCATTGCGGTTTTCGCCCCGATTTTTAAGGAAGAGTACGCTGAATGCTTGAGCTCGATTTCTATGGAACGCTGGTGGCCGCTTCGCTGGTCCTTCTGCTGGGACGCGGCCTGGTCAAACGGGTCGGTTTCCTGCGCACCTACAACATTCCCGAACCGGTAGCCGGCGGCCTGGTGGTTGCCCTGCTGCTGTTGGCGCTACGCGGCCTTGATGTTCGGATTCAGTTCGACACCTCGTTGCAAACACCGCTGATGCTGGCGTTCTTCGCCACCATCGGCTTGAACGCAGACATCGCCAGCCTGAAGAAGGGCGGGCGCGTCGTCGGCGTATTCCTGTTGGCGGTCGCCGGGCTGCTGGTCGTGCAGAACGCCATGGGCATCGGGTTGGCCAAGGCCTTGGGGCTCGACCCGCTGATGGGCCTGCTGTCCGGCTCCATTTCCTTGTCTGGCGGCCATGGCACCAGTGCAGCGTGGGGCGCGACCTTCAGCGAGAAGTTCGGCCTGGCCTCGGCCACCGAACTTGGCATGGCCTCGGCAACGTTCGGCCTGGTACTGGGGGGCCTGATCGGTGGCCCCGTCGCGCGGCTGCTGATTGCCGGGGTCAAGACGCCTGGCTTCGAACAGCAACCTCCCCGGCTGCCCAAAGGCTTCGAACAGCCCGACAAGGAGCGCTTGATCACGCCCTTTTCCCTCATCGAAACCATCGCCCTCATCGCCATCAGCCTGCTGGCCGGCACTCAGCTCAATGGTGCGCTGCATGACACCGCCTTCGAGTTGCCGACCTTCGTCTGCGTGCTGTTCGTCGGCGTGATCCTGCGCAACGGTTTGTCGATGCTGGGCGTGTACCAGGTGTTCGAACGGGAGGTTTCAGTGCTGGGCAATGTCAGTTTGTCGCTGTTCCTGGCGATTGCGCTGATGTCGCTCAAGCTGTGGGACCTCGCCGCCCTGGCATTGCCCTTCCTCGTCCTGTTGGCCGCGCAGACGCTGGTCATGGCGCTGTTCGCGATTTTCGTGACCTTCCGCATCATGGGCCGCAACTACGATGCGGCAGTGCTGGCGGCCGGCCATTGCGGCTTCGGCCTCGGCGCCACGCCGACGGCCATCGCCAACATGCAGGCGATCACCCAACGCTACGGGCCTTCGCAACTGGCCTTCCTGGCAGTGCCGATGGTGGGCGCGTTCTTCATCGACATCATCAATGTCATCGTGATCAAGCTGTACCTTGCCTTGCCCTTGTTCAGCGTCGGCTGATCAGTTGAGCGCCCGCCTGTTCCCCTCGCCTACGGCTTCGGGAGTCGCCGCTGCGTAGTGCGCTCCACCCACATCTGCTCGTTCCCCCAGAAGGTGGCGCTTAGGCGCCGCCTTCTTTTTTGTGTAACGAAACAAGTACATCGTATCGAAATCAATACACACCCATTCGAGTGCGCCTGCGCAAGGGTTTGATCCTCAAGTGCTTTTGAATCCAGTCGGCTGTGTATCGATTTCATTCCACATGCATGACAAAACTCTTACTAGAAATATTTAAGTCATTGATTTAATTAGATTTATTCATACTGGCCGCATTATTGCTAAGGGAATTCCAACCTTAAGAGCGCGGGCCTACCGCGCCAACGCCCCCTGCTTCCCGAGGAATTCCCATGAGCGAGTTGCGTTTCACCGAAGATCACGAATGGCTGCGCGTCGAAGCCGACGGCAGCGTCACCGTGGGCATCACCGCCTACGCCCAGAACGCCCTTGGCGATGTGGTCTACGTGCAACTGCCGGAACTGCAGCAGTACGACAAAGGCGCCGAAGCCTCCACCGTGGAGTCGGTCAAGGCGGCCAGCGGCGTGTACATGCCCCTGAGCGGTGAAGTGGTCGCGGTCAACGACGGCCTCAACGATCAACCCGAGCTGGTCAACGAAGACCCGCTGGGCGAAGGCTGGTTCTTCCGCTTCATCCCCGCCGACATGACCGAAGTGGCCGCCCTGCTCGACCAGGACGCCTACGACCGCCTGCTCAAAGCCAACGACGACGCCTGAGGAACCTGCCATGACCATCAACCTCGGCACCGCCAACGAATTCATCGCCCGTCACATCGGCCCACGCGCCGCTGACGAGCAGGCCATGCTCGCCACCCTCGGTTTCGACTCGCTGGAAGCCATGAGCGCTGCGGTCATCCCCGACAGCATCAAGGGCACCAGCGTGCTGGGCAGCGAAGACGGCCAGAGCGAGGCCGATGCCCTCGCCGCCCTGAAAGCCATCGCCGCCAAGAACCAACTGTTCAAGAGCTACATCGGCCAGGGCTACTACAACACCCACACCCCGGCGCCGATCCTGCGCAACCTCCTGGAAAACCCGGCCTGGTACACCGCCTACACCCCCTACCAGCCAGAAATCTCCCAAGGCCGCCTGGAAGCGCTGCTGAACTTCCAGACCCTGATCAGCGACCTGACCGGCCTGCCGATCGCCAACGCCTCCCTGCTCGACGAAGCCACCGCCGCCGCCGAAGCAATGACCTTCTGCAAGCGCTTGTCGAAGAACAAGGCCAGCCACGCCTTCTTCGCCTCAAGCCACTGCCACCCGCAAACCCTCGACGTGCTGCGCACCCGCGCCGAACCGCTGGGTATCGACGTGGTGGTGGGCGACGAGCGTGAACTGAGCGACGCCAGCGCCTACTTCGGCGCCCTGCTGCAGTACCCGGCCAGCAACGGTGACGTGTTCGACTACCGCGCCGTGGTGCAGCAGTTCCACGCCGCCGGCGCCCTGGTGGCCGTGGCCGCCGACCTGCTGGCCCTGACCCTGCTGACCCCGCCCGGTGAGTTCGAGGCCGACGTGGCCATCGGCAGCGCCCAGCGCTTCGGCGTGCCCCTGGGCTTCGGTGGCCCGCACGCGGCCTACTTCGCCACCCGTGACGCGTTCAAACGCGACATGCCAGGCCGCCTGGTCGGCGTGTCGATCGACCGCTTCGGCAAGAGCGCCCTGCGCCTGGCCATGCAGACCCGCGAGCAGCACATCCGCCGCGAGAAAGCCACCAGCAACATCTGCACCGCCCAGGTACTGCTGGCCAACATTGCCAGCATGTACGCCGTGTACCACGGCCCGGCCGGCCTCAAGCGCATCGCCGAACGCACCCACGCGCTGACCGCGATCCTGGCCACCGGCCTGGTGAAACTGGGCGTGAAAGTGCTCACCCGCGAGTTCTTCGATACCGTCACGCTGAATACTGGCAGCGCTACCGCAGCCCTGCACGACAAGGCCCGCGCCCAGGGCATCAACCTGCGCCAGATCGACGCCGACCACCTGGGCCTGTCGCTGGATGAAACCAGCAGCCAGGCCGATGTCGAAGCCCTGTGGCAACTGTTCGCCAACGGCCAGGCCGCCCCGGACTTCGCCACCCTGGCCCCGACCATCGTCGGCCGCCTGCCGAGCGGCCTGCTGCGTCAGTCCGCGATCCTCGAGCACCCGGTGTTCAACCGCTACCACAGCGAAACCGAACTGATGCGCTACCTGCGCCGCCTGGCCGACAAGGACCTGGCGCTGGACCGCACCATGATCCCGCTGGGCTCATGCACCATGAAGCTCAACGCCGCCAGCGAGATGATCCCGGTGACCTGGGCCGAGTTCGGCAACCTGCACCCGTTCGCCCCGGCTGCGCAAAGCCAGGGCTACCTGCAGATGACCAGCGAGCTCGAAGCCATGCTCTGCGCGGCCACCGGCTACGACGCCGTATCGCTGCAGCCCAACGCCGGTTCGCAAGGCGAATACGCCGGCCTGCTGGCGATCCGCGCCTACCACCGCAGCCGTGGCGACAGCCACCGCGATATCTGCCTGATCCCGTCCTCGGCCCACGGCACCAACCCGGCCACCGCCCACATGGCCGGCATGCGTGTGGTGGTGACCGCCTGTGACGCCCGTGGCAACGTCGATATCGACGACCTGCGCGCCAAGGCCCTCGAGCACCGCGAACGCCTGGCCGCGATCATGATCACCTACCCGTCGACCCATGGCGTGTTCGAAGAGGCCATCGGCGAGATCTGCGCGATCATCCACGACAACGGCGGCCAGGTGTACATCGACGGCGCCAACATGAACGCCATGGTCGGCCTGTGCGCCCCGGGCAAGTTCGGCGGCGACGTGTCGCACCTGAACCTGCACAAGACCTTCTGCATCCCCCACGGCGGCGGCGGCCCGGGCGTCGGCCCGATCGGTGTCAAAGCGCACCTGGCACCGTTCCTGCCGGGCCACGCTACGCTTGAAAACACCGCTGGCGCGGTATGCGCCGCACCGTTCGGCAGCGCGAGCATCCTGCCGATCACCTGGATGTACATTCGCATGATGGGTGGCGCCGGGCTCAAGCGCGCTTCGCAGATGGCGATCCTCAACGCCAACTACATCGCCCGTCGCCTGGAAGAGCACTATCCTGTGCTGTACACCGGCGGCAACGGCCTGGTGGCGCATGAGTGCATCCTCGACCTGCGCCCGCTCAAGGACACCAGCGGCATCAGCGTCGACGACGTGGCCAAGCGCCTGATCGACTTTGGTTTCCACGCCCCGACCATGTCGTTCCCGGTAGCGGGCACGCTGATGATCGAGCCGACCGAGAGCGAATCGAAAGAGGAACTGGACCGCTTCTGCAACGCCATGATCCAGATCCGCGAAGAGATCCGCGCCGTGGAGAACGGCAGCCTGGACAAGGACGACAACCCGCTGAAGAACGCCCCGCACACCGCGGCGGAGCTGGCCGGCGAATGGACCCACGGCTACAGCCGCGAGCAGGCGGTTTACCCGCTGCCGAGCCTGGTGGAAAGCAAGTACTGGCCACCGGTCGGCCGCGTCGACAACGTGTTCGGCGACCGCAACCTGGTCTGCGCCTGCCCGTCGATCGAGAACTATCAGGACGTCTGATAGCCCTCGGGCCGACAGCGCGCCCTGTGGGAGCGGCGGTGCGCCGCTCCCACAGGTTCACCGTCAACCTGTAGAGCCGGGAGGTCAGCATGTCACTTAGCGTCTTCGACCTGTTCAAGATCGGCATCGGCCCCTCCAGCTCGCACACGGTCGGGCCTATGCGCGCCGCCGCGCGCTTTGCCGAAGGGCTGCGCCGCGACGGCCTGCTGGCGGGCACGGTCAGCGTCAAGGCCGAGCTGTACGGCTCGCTCGGCGCCACCGGCAAGGGCCACGGCAGCGACAAGGCCGTGCTGCTCGGGCTTGAAGGCGAGCACCCGGACACCGTCGATACCGAAAGCATCCCCGCCCGCCTGAAGGCGATCCGCGACAGCGGCCACCTGCGCCTGCTTGGCGAACATCAGATCGAGTTCGTCGAAAAACAGCACCTGGCGATGATCCGCAAGCCGTTGGCCTACCACCCCAATGGCATGATCTTCCGTGCCTTCGATGCGGCCGGGTTGCAGATCCGCAGCCGCGAGTACTACTCGGTGGGTGGCGGTTTCGTGGTCGATGAAGAGGCCGCCGGCCATGACCGCATCGTCGAGGACAGCACCGTGCTGCCCTACCCGTTCACGACCGGCAAGCAGCTGCTCGGGCATTGCGCCGCGCAACAGTTTTCGTTCAGCCAGGTGATGCTGGCCAACGAAGCGGCATGGCGCCCCGAGGCCGAAACCCGCGCCGGGCTGTTACGCATCTGGCAGGTGATGCAGGACTGCGTCGAGGCCGGTTGCCGCCACGAGGGCATCCTGCCGGGTGGGCTGAAGGTCAAGCGCCGCGCGCCGGCGCTGTACCGCCAGCTCAGCCAGCACCCGGAAGCCAGCCTGCGCGATGCCCTGTCGGTGCTCGACTGGGTCAACCTGTACGCCCTGGCGGTGAACGAGGAAAACGCCTACGGCGGGCGCGTGGTCACGGCGCCGACCAATGGCGCGGCCGGCATCGTGCCCGCAGTGCTGCACTACTACATGCGCTTCGTCCCCGGCGCCAACGAGGATGGGGTGGTGCGCTTCCTGCTCACCGCAGCGGCGATCGGCATTCTGTACAAGGAGAACGCGTCGATTTCCGGCGCCGAGGTGGGCTGCCAGGGCGAGGTCGGCGTGGCCTGCTCGATGGCCGCCGGGGCCTTGTGCGAGGTGATGGGGGGTACCCCGCAGCAGGTGGAGAACGCCGCCGAGATCGGCATGGAACACAACCTGGGCCTGACCTGCGATCCCATCGGCGGGCTGGTCCAGGTGCCCTGCATCGAGCGCAACGCCATGGGCTCGGTGAAGGCGATCAATGCGGTGCGCATGGCCCTGCGCGGCGACGGGCAGCATTACGTCTCGCTCGACAAGGTCATCCGCACCATGCGCCAGACCGGCGCCGACATGAAAAGCAAATACAAGGAGACCGCCCGCGGCGGTCTGGCCGTCAACATCATCGAATGTTGACCCGAACAAAAACCAAGGAGTCACCGATGTCCGAAACACTGCTCAAGACCCCACTGCACGCCCTGCATCTCGAACTGGGCGCACGCATGGTGCCGTTCGCCGGCTATGACATGCCGGTGCAGTACCCGCTGGGGGTGCTCAAGGAGCACCTGCACACCCGCGAGCAGGCCGGCCTGTTCGACGTCTCGCACATGGGCCAGATCGTCCTGCGCGGCAGCGATGCGGCCCGCGCGCTGGAAACCCTGGTGCCAGTGGACATCATCGACCTGCCGGTGGGCATGCAGCGCTATGCCATGTTCACCAACCAACAAGGCGGCATTCTTGATGACCTGATGGTCGCCAACCTGGGTGACGACACCCTGTTCCTGGTGGTCAACGCCGCCTGCAAGGACCAGGACCTGGCCCACCTGCGCCAGCACATCGGCGCACAGTGCCAGATCGAGCCGCTGTTCGAGGAGCGCGCGCTGCTGGCCCTGCAAGGCCCGGCAGCGGTCAAGGTGCTCGAGCGCCTAGCGCCGGAAGTGGCCGGCATGACCTTCATGCAGTTCCGCCCGGTCACCTTGCTGGGCAGCGAATGCTTCGTCAGCCGCTCGGGCTACACCGGTGAAGACGGCTACGAGATCTCGGTACCGGCGACTGCCGCCGAAGCCCTGGCCCGTCGCCTGCTGGCCGAGCCACAAGTACAGCCGATCGGCCTCGGTGCGCGCGATTCGCTGCGCCTGGAAGCCGGCCTGTGCCTGTACGGCCACGACATGAATACCGCCACCACGCCGATCGAGGCCAGCCTGCTGTGGGCGATCTCCAAGGTGCGCCGTGCCGACGGCGCACGTGCCGGTGGCTTCCCCGGCGCCGCAGCCGTATTCGCCCAGCAGCAACAAGGCGTTGCACGCAAGCGCGTAGGCCTGCTGCCGCAGGAACGCACCCCGGTGCGCGAGGGTGCCGAAATTGTCGACGGCACCGGCAAAATGGTTGGCCAGGTGTGCAGCGGTGGATTTGGCCCGACGCTCGGCGCACCGGTGGCGATGGGCTATGTCGATACCGAACATGCGGCACTGGACACGGCGCTGTTCGCTGTCGTGCGTGGCAAGCAAGTTGCCCTTAAAGTCAGCAAAATGCCTTTCGTGGCACAGCGTTACTACCGCGGTTGATTGAAGGGTTCGGGCAGGTTGGGCATATTCGTTTTCGAACCTGCCCAATAACTTCTGAACATAGCGCCAGGCCAGGCGCCACGCTGCTTCGGGCAAATCGCTCGAAGCTTCGGAAAAGCCTGATTTTCAGCCTGGCACAGGGCTTGTGTTTCGCTCGAGAGTTGGCGTAGAGTCACTGCACTGTGTTTGCATGGGTCGCAACAGTTCGTGACCTGGGCCAGTAGCCGCAATTTGCTACAACCCGTTCGACGTCTCTTACTTTCCTGCAACCCAGCCCAGTACTCTTTCACGTACATAACGTGTGAAAGAAACTGTCATCAAAATTTAAGTTTCATAGGAAATAAGACAATGGCTGAACGTCAGAGCGGTACCGTCAAGTGGTTCAATGACGAAAAAGGTTTCGGTTTCATCACCCCTGAAAGCGGTCCGGATCTGTTCGTACACTTCCGCGCCATCCAGGGCAACGGCTTCAAGAGCCTGAAGGAAGGCCAGAAAGTGACCTTCGTTGCCGTGCAAGGCCAGAAAGGCATGCAGGCTGACGAGGTTCAGGCAGAAGGCTGATCTTCTGTCAAAAAAAGCCCCTGTGTTGACCCACAGGGGCTTTTTTGTGCCCGCAATTCCATAGAATGGGCCTTTGCCATCTGGAGCCGTCGTGCATGTCCAAGCCTTTGCTCAACCCCCAGGGTGACTTCCCCCCCGTCGGCCTGGGCCGCCGACTGGCAGCAATGTTCTATGACTTCCTGCTGTGCACCGCCCTGCTGATCGTGACCGCCGGTGCCTACAAGATGATCCAGATGGCAATCATCGGTGAAACCCGCATGCGCGAACTGACCGAGGCCGGCGCGCTGGATGGCGACCCACTGCTGTCGACCCTCCTGCTGTTCGCCCTGTTCGGCTTCTTCGCCAAGTTCTGGACCCATGGCGGCCAGACCCTCGGCATGCAGGTATGGGGCCTGCGCGTACAGAACGCCGATGGCAGCGCCATCAGCCTGTGGCAGGCGTTGCTGCGTTTTGTGGTGTCGATCGCTTCATGGCTGTGCCTGGGGCTGGGCTTTATCTGGTCATTGTTCGACAAGCGCAAGCGCAGCTGGCACGACATCTACTCCGACACGCAGCTGGTGCGACTGCCAAAGCGTAAAAAGTGATTGGCCCTGTAGGAGCGGCCTTGCCGGGGCGCCGGACCGGCAAGGCCGCTCCTACAGAGGGCACTGTGAACACCCCACAAAAAAGCCGACCCAAGGGTCGGCTTTTTCATTGCTGTCACGCCATCAACCGGCTCGACGCAACATCCACATACCCGCCAGCGTACAGACCCCAGCCGGGATCAGTACCGCCAGCAGCGGCGGGAAGCCGAACACCTGGCTCGACGGGCCAAGCAGGTCGCCGGCGATGCGGAACACGAAGCCCACCAGCACACCGGTGAACACGCGCTGGCCAAGGGTGACCGAACGCAGCGGCCCGAAGATGAAGGAGATCGCCATCAGCACCAGCGCTGCCGTCACCGCCGGTTGCAGCACCTTGGTCCAGAAGGCCAGCCAGTAGCGGGCATTGTTCAGGCCCTGGTCGGAGAGGTAGTGGATGTAGTCCCACAGGCCGGTGATCGACAGAGACTCCGGCGCCAGCACCACGGTATTGAGCAGCTCGGGAGTAACCGAGACATCCCAAGGTTCCTGGGCGTTCTTCACCACTTCGGTGTGATCGCCACGGAAATAGGTGGTGCTCACATCGCTCAGCATCCAGCGGTTTTCGCTGTACTGGGCCTTGCGCGCAAAGCTCGAGGTGAGGATCTTGCGCTGGTCATCGAAGCGGTAACGAGTGACACCCAGCAGCAGGCCGTTGGGCTGCACCGAGTTGATGTGCACGAACTCCTCGCCCTGGCGATGCCACATGCCGCGCTTGGAGCTTTGCGCTTCGCCACCACCCTGGGCCAGCGAGCGGTCGGCCTGGGCCTTGTTCTCGGTGACGGGGGCTACGTACTCACCAATCAGCACGCCCACCAGCATCAGCACCAGCATGGGCTTCATCACCGCCCAGACGATGCGGCCGATGGATACACCGGCGGCACGCATGATGGTCAGTTCGCTGCTGCTGGCCAGGCTGCCCAGGCCGATCAGGCAGCCGATCAGCGCTGCCATCGGCAACATGTCGTAGAGCCGGCGCGGCGCGGTCAGCAGCACGTAGCTGCTGGCGTCCAGCACCGTGTAGGTGTCGCTGAGGTCGCTCATCTCATCGATGAAGGCGAACAGCGAGGCCAGGCCGAGGATGATGCCCAGCACGGCGAGAATGGCCAGCAGCACGCTTTGGCCAATGTAGCGGTCCAGTTTAGCCACGGGCCACCTCCGCACGGCGGGCGGCGCGCTTGAGGCGCAGCGGCTCCCAGTACATCAGCCCCAGGCCGATGAGCAGGAACAGGCCATGGACCCACCAGATACCCAGCGAAATGGGCAACTTGCCCTTCTCCAGGGCGCCACGCACGGAAATCAGCATCGTCAGATAGGCCATGTACAGAAGAATCGCCGGCAGCAGCTTGAGGAAGCGGCCCTGGCGTGGATTGACGCGGGACAGCGGTACCGCCAGCAGGGTCACGACGAACACCAGCAGCGGCAGCGACAGGCGCCATTGCAGCTCGGCGCGATGGGGGATGCCTTCGTGGCCAAGCAGGACCGAGGTGGGGATGGCTTCACGCTCGGTCACGTCCTCGGCAACTTCCGGCTTGGGCAGCAGCACACCGTAGGTGTCGTACTTGATCGCACGGTAATTGGCCTGGCCGGGGTTGCCGTCATAACGGTAGCCGTTCTCCAGCACCAGGTAGCGGTTGCCGTCGGCCTGCACTTCCTGGTGGCCCTTCTCGGCAACCAGCACCGAAGGCGCGCGGTCCTTGGTCTTGTCCTGGTTGAAGCGCTTCTCGGAGATGAACACCCCGGCCAGGTTGATACGGTCGTCGGACAGCTGCTCGGTGTAGGTCACCCGGGTGCCGTCACGCAGGGTCTGGAAACGGCCCGGCACCAGGGTGTCGAACTCGGTCAGCGCGTCCTGCTGGGCAATGATCTTCTGCACCTGGGCCACGCCAAGCGGCGCCAGGCTCAGGCTCAGCCAGGCCACCAGCAGCGCGACCAGCGCCGCCGGCGCCATGGTCATCGCCAGCAGGCGTTGCTGGCTCATGCCCGTGGCCGAGAGCACGGTCATCTCGCTTTCGAGATAGAGCCGGCCATAGGCGAGCAGGATGCCGAGGAACAGGCCCAGGGGCAGGATCAGTTGCAGGAAGCCCGGCAGGCGGTAACCCATGATCAGGAACAGCACGCTCGGGTCGAGCACGCCCTGGGCGGCCTGGGCCAGGTACTTGATGAAGCGCCCGCTCATGATGATCACCAACAGCACGGCGCTGACGGCGCTCAAGGTCAGCAGGACCTCGCGGGACAGATAACGAAAGACGATCAAACCAGACACTCCTGGGTTGTCAGGGGCGGACAGCCATACGAACGATTCGCAACAGCCAGGACCAATGCCGGTTCGCCAAGGCGAACCTCCATGTAAAGTGCGCGCATTATCCTGTGATTGGTGGCGCCTGTCACTTGGCCGCGCATGACAGAGCACTTCGGGGTTGTCATGAAGGTTGCGCCAGGCTCAAACTGGCAGCTTTTCCGCTGGCCGGCAAAGGCCGCCAGCCCCGTATTCCGAGCGCCTGCGAAAGACAGCGCCCACTCACAGACCATTCGGGGATCCAGACATGGAACTGGTTGTAAAAAGCGTAGCCGCCGCATCCGTCAAGACCGCCACCTTGGTGGTGCCGGTCGGTGAAGGGCGCAAGCTCGGCACTATCGCCAAGGCCGTCGACCAGGCCACCGACGGCGCCATCAGCGCGCTGCTCAAGCGCGGCGACCTGGCCGGCAAGCCGGGCCAGACCCTGCTGCTGCACAGCCTGCCCGGCCTCAAGGCCGAGCGCGTGCTGCTGGTGGGCAGCGGCAAGGACGAAACGCTGGGTGACCGCGCCTGGCGCAAGCTGGTCGCCAGTGTCGCCGGCGTGCTCAAAGGCCTCGGCGGTACCGATGCGGTGCTGGCCCTGGACGATATCGCCGTGACCGCCCGTGACGGTCACTACGGCAAATACCGCCTGCTGGCCGAGACCCTGCTCGACGGCACCTACGTATTCGACCGTTTCAAGAGCCAGAAGGCCGAGCCGCGCGCACTGAAGAAAGTCACCCTGCTGGCCGACAAGGCCGGCCAGGGCGAAGTGGAGCGCGCCGTCAAGCACGCCACCGCCATCGCCAGCGGCATGACCTTCACCCGCGACCTGGGCAACCTGCCGCCGAACATCTGCCACCCAAGCTTCCTCGCCGACCAGGCCAAGGAGCTGGGCAAGGCGCACAAAGGCCTCAAGGTCGAAGTGCTGGACGAGAAGAAGATCAAGGACCTGGGCATGGGCGCGTTCTATGCCGTGGGCCAGGGCAGCGATCAACCCCCGCGCCTGATCGTGATGAACTACCAGGGCGGCAAGAAAGCCGACAAGCCTTACGTACTGGTCGGCAAGGGCATCACCTTCGACACCGGCGGCATCAGCCTCAAGCCAGGTGCCGGCATGGACGAGATGAAGTACGACATGTGCGGCGCCGCCAGCGTGTTCGGCACGCTCAAGGCCGTGCTGGAACTGCAGCTGCCGATCAACCTGGTGTGCCTGCTGGCGTGCGCCGAGAACATGCCGAGCGGCGGCGCCACCCGCCCGGGCGACATCGTGACCACCATGAGCGGCCAGACCGTCGAGATCCTCAACACCGACGCCGAAGGCCGCCTGGTGCTGTGCGACACCCTCACCTACGCCGAGCGCTTCAAGCCCCAGGCGGTGATCGACCTGGCCACCCTGACCGGCGCCTGCATCGTCGCCCTGGGCAGCCACACCTCGGGCCTGATGGGCAACAACGACGAGCTGATCGGCCAACTGCTGGACGCCGGCAAGCGCGCCGACGACCGCGCCTGGCAGCTGCCGCTGTTCGACGAGTACCAGGAACAGCTGGACAGCCCGTTCGCCGACATCGCCAACATCGGCGGCCCCAAGGCCGGCACCATCACCGCCGGCTGCTTCCTGTCGCGCTTCGCCAAGACCTACCACTGGGCACACCTGGACATCGCCGGCACCGCCTGGATCAGCGGCGGCAAGGACAAGGGCGCCTCGGGCCGCCCGGTGCCGCTGCTGACCCAGTACCTGCTCGACCGCGCCGGCGCCTGATGGCGCACGGTCAGTGGCGTCTGCCGGCGCCACTGACTGGCGAAACCAACCATGAGCAAAGTCGACTTCTATATCCTGCCCACCGACTCGCTATCGGCGCGGCTGGATTTTGCCTGCAAGCTGTGTGAAAAGGCCTGGCGCCTCGGCCACCGGGTCTACCTGCACTGCCAGGACGAGGCGCAACGCAACGAACTGGACCTGCTTCTGTGGCAGTTCAAGGGCGAGGCATTCGTGCCCCACGACCATGCCGAACTGCACCAGGACGCCCGCGTGGCGCTGGGCATCGGCAGCGATGCCGGCGAGCACCGTGACCTGCTGATCAACCTGGGCGGCGATGTGCCTGGGTTCGTCAAGCAGTTCGAGCGCGTTGCCGAGATCGTCGTCGAAGCACCGGCGATCCGCCAGGCCGCCCGAGAACGTTTCCGTTTCTACCGCGAACAGGGCTATGCTCTGCAAGACCACCGCTTACAGCGACTCTGACGACGATGGACAAGCAGCTGAACTCCCTCACCCATTCCGCCCATTTGCTCGACGATCTCGAATCGATTCGCGAGCTGCTGGGTGACGCCAACCTGCAACCGCCACTGCTGACCGAGACGGTTGAGCAGATTCCACTGTTGCTCGATGAGCCCGCCGGCGCACCGCCGGTCGCCCAGGCGACAGCCGCTGCGACCCTCGAAGAGGATGCCCAGACCCGCCGCCAGGACACCCTGCTGCACCTGGACGCCGAGCTGCGTGCCGCCGCCGCGCAGATCATGCAGGACGTGATCAACGACTTCACCCCGCATATCGAGACCGAGATCAAGCGCCGGCTGGATGCGCGACTGGAACGCCTGCTCAAGCGTTCCGAGTAAGCAGACCCTTTCAGCGACC
>NZ_JBOBDM010000018.1:0-90352 GCF_050586605.1 Pseudomonas sp. ES1
GGTTATTCGAGGGTCGTACCGATCCGTTGACGATTCTTCGCGTACCAGACCCCGGTAATCTTCGCCGTTACATCCGCCACTGCGACCTGGCCGAAGTAGCGGCTGTCGGTGCTGTTGTCGCGACGGTCGCCGAGCAGGTAGACATGGCCGGGTTCAACCACCAGGGGCGCCAGGCTCAGTGAATAAGGGCTGCGCACCATCTCGGCGGGGGCATGGAACAAGCCCAGGTTGCGGCCATTGACCAACAGTTCGCCCGCAACGATCTCCAGCCGGTCGCCGGCCACCCCCGCCACGCGCTTGAACCCTTCCACGTTGCCCTGGCGATACAGCACCACATCCCCCACCTTCAGGTCGCCAAGCAAGCGCGAGTCGCTGACGATGTGGTCACCGATCTGCAGCGCTGGCTCCATCGAGCCCCCAGGAATCTGGTCGAGCCGGTAACCGAACAGCGGCCCCCGCAGCAGCACCAGCACACCGGCCACCACCACCACTGCAGCGGCGTATCCCACCAGGCGTGCCCCGGGTGGTTCGCTGCCCGGGTGGCCGCGCCAGGCGATCCAGGCGGCCAGGCAGGCCGAGCCGAGCTTCAGGGCCAATGCGAGCCACAGGCCGACGATCACCGCCTTGGGCGTGGCAAACAGGCCGATCAGGAAGAAGTCGATGAAGAACAGCGCCAGCAGAATCAGCGCCCAACGCAGGCGGCCTACGTAGTAGAGCCCCGAGCCTGCGACCAGCAGGGAGATGACAAGCGCCGATGAAGCGGATTGACGCGATTGCATGGAAGGTCAGTCGTCCTTGAAAAGAGCTCTGTTAGTTTTCGGCGGGTACAGCGAGGTCTTGATCGTTCAGCCCTGCCGTGATTTTGCCCGCAGCGGCACCAGCAGGTCGGCCAGGCCGTTGTGGTCGATCTCATGCATCAATGCCAGCAACGCGCCCAGCTCGCCATGGGGGAAACCCTTGCGTGCAAACCACGCCAGGTAATCGCCCGGCAGGTCGGCGATGATCCGCCCCTGGTACTTGCCAAAAGGCATGGTGCGGGTAACCAGCAGTTGCAGGGATTCAGGTTTCATTGGCGCGGCAGCCTGTGGCGGGTGAAGCGCGGACGATACTGCAATCTGCACGACGACCCAAGCGGCGATCATGCAGAACGCCCCAACACGACGGTTTCGTAATAGCTGTAAATTACTGATTTTTATAGATTATTTTTAATCGGCAAGCCTGGCATGAAGCCTGCTCCAGTGAAGGTGACTATCACCTGCCAAGGAGTTGTTGCCATGAGTAACCCCAACAAAGACGTCATCGATGTGCTCAATGACCTGATCGAGTACAGCAAGGACGGCGAGAAGGGCTTCAAGACCTCCGCCGAGGATGTGAAGAACCCACAACTCAAGGCGTTCTTCGTCCAGCGTGCCGGCGAATGCGCCAATGCCGCGGCCCAGCTGCAAAGCGAAGTCCGGCGCCTGGGTGGCGACCCGGAAACCAGCACCAGCATCAGCGGCGACCTGCACCGTGGCTGGGTCAACCTCAAGTCGATGGTCACCGGCAAGGATGAAGCGGCGGTGCTCAATGAAGTGGAGCGCGGTGAGGATCACGCGCTCAAGGCCTACAAGGATGGCCGTGAGAAGCTGGTGAAACTGGGCCGTACCGCCAGTGACCAGACCTACATGCTGGTGGAAAACCAGCTGCAAGGTGTACAGCGCAACCACGATCAGGTGAAGGCGCTGCGCAACGCAGCCCGCGCCGCCTCTTAAGCCTGAGGGCCCTCTACCCGGTTACGGCCATTCGCCTTGGCCCGGTACAGCGCTTCGTCCGCGTCACCCAGCAGCCGAGTCAGGTCGTGCTGGGTGCCGGGGATGTGCAGGCCGATGCCGACGCTCACCGTCACCGAGCGTTCGTCCGCGCCGAACGGCGGCATCGACTCGACGCTGGCGCGAATGCGCTCGGCCAGCAGTAGCGCGCCGGCCAGTTCGGTCTCCGGCAACACCACCTGGAACTCTTCCCCGCCATAACGCGCCGCCAGGTCCGCCGGGCGCCGAATGCAATGCTCAACGGTCTTGGCCACCTCGCGCAGCACATGGTCGCCGCCGGCATGGCCGTGGCGCTGGTTGAACGCCTTGAAGTGATCCACATCCACCATCAGCACTGCCAGTGGCTTGCGGTTGCGCTGGGCGCGTGCCCATTCCAGGCGCAGCACCTGGTCGAGCCGGCGGCGGTTGGCCAGCCCGGTGAGGCTGTCGGTGGCGGCCAGGGTCGCCAGGCCCTGCTCGGCATCGTGGCGCCGGCGCAATTCACGGCCCAGCAACAACGTGAGCCAGAGGATGCCGATGCACAGCACGCCGGTGGCCACACTGACCACGATGGCCGTGCGCCGCCAGGACTGGAACACCTCGTCGGTGGAGTGCACCACCAGCACGATCAACGGCAGGTCGGCGACCCGGGCGAAGGTGTACATGCGCTGGGTTTCCCGCAGGCTCGACCTGGCCGTGAAGCTGCCGCTGCGCTCGCCGAGGATGCGCTTGAAGTTGGGCCGTTCGCTGAAGCTGGTGCCGATCAGCGGGTCCTGTGGCCGGGAAGGCTGGCGGGCCAGCAGCTGGCCGTCGGTGTTGAGCAGGTTGATGCTGCTGTCGTCGCCGATGTCCAGGCGCTCGAACAGCCGGCTGAAATACGACAGGCGCAGGGCCCCGGCGGCCAGGCCGACGAATTCACCGTGGCTGCCGGAGATTCGCCGGCTGAAGCTGATGCACCAGTCCAGCTCGCCCAGCCGGGCCTTGAACGGTGGGCTGATCAGCAGGCCCAGGCCGGGGTGGTCGCGGTGGCGCTGGAAGGGGATGGTGTCGGCGAAGTTGGCCTGGCGGGGCACCACGCTGGTGGAGTCACCGACCACATCGCCTTTGGCGTCGAGCCAGAGAATGTCGCCGCGCACCGGTGCCGATATCGCCTGGCTGAAGAGGATCTGCTGGCGCAGGCTGGGCTGGACGCTGAGCAATTCCGGGTGTTTCACCGCCCAGATCAGGCCTTTGAGGGATTGGTCGTAGAGTTCGACGTTGCGCAGGATGTCGCTTTCGATCAGCTGCACGATGTTGCCCGAGGAGCGGATGGCCGACTGCTCGACGCTGTCGCGCTCGCGCGCCAGCAGGTAGCTGACGATGCCCACTATGGCGAGCACGGCGAGGCAACTGCCCAGGTTTAGGATCAGTTCGGGGTGCGACTTGTACAGGGCGGAACGCGGTGATCGGGTAACTGACGTCATGCTCGCTACTGCATAAGCCCCTTGATCCATGGGGGATGGGCCACTACGCGGCGGCGGTATTCTAAGGAACGGTGGATTGTCGGACAAGAATTATGGTGATTCGTCCGACGAAATCGTGGGGGCGAGGAGTCTGGTGGCGGTCTTGGGGGCGCTTGAGGGGTATTGGGTGGCTGGTTGTTGATGGCGTCAGGGCATACAGGGGCCTGGCTGTTGATTGCATCAGGGCATGAAGGTGCTTGCCGCAGCCCTTGCAGCGCCTATGAGATCGAGCGCCGCCCGCGCGGCGCTTCGCGGGTAAACCCGCTCCCACAGTTTGTTTCGGGCCAATGAGTCCTGTGAAAGTACCGGCGCCTGCCTTGGTGCATGCCTTGAGTCATGCGGGGCGGCGGCAACGCCCACAATGAAACCGCGTCGTACCAACAAGGCGACCAGGTAAAGGCCCAGGAGAGACTGGCCCGAAACAAACTGTGGGAGCGGGTTTACCCGCGAAGCGCCGCGCGGGCGGCGCTCGATTTCACAGGCGCTGCAAGGCTTGTGGCAGGCACCTGGTGGCCCTGACCCCATCTTTCGACATGCACCTGGTGGCCATTACCAGCTCCCGATCAGCCCCCCCGCAACGGCGTACGACATTTCCGAATCTGAAACCAAATGCTTCAGTCAGGCCATGCTTGGGACCTATCCTACGCGCCTGCCGGAAGGTTCCAGATATGCCGGGACAATCATCAGGGATAACTTTCTCGGGTCGCCGAATGGTGACCGGGCGTGAGAAACCCGAACGATGTTGGTCCCGCACGCTGTTATGGCAGTCGTGCATGGGCAGACTTAGGTCTGGCCGGGTTCCAATGTCCTCGGCTTTCTCACCCCATGTACGGCTGCCACCCTTGTCTCGTGAGAAAGGATGAGCTGGCGGTTTCCTTTATCGATATTGGGAATTGCATATGAAAAAGCTAGTCCCCGACCCACCCATCCCCTACATCAGCATCATCGACCACCTGACCCACGACGCCGCCATGGCCCACGCCGCCGTACTGATGTCGACCATGAGCCGAACCCTGGACGCCTACCGCGCGTTCCCCCCTGACGACCGCCCCATGGTCCTGATGGAAAACGTAGCCATCCTCAGCCAGTTGCTGCGCTGCCTGTTCGACCATGCCCGGTCATTGGAGGCGGCGCCATGAGCGACAAGCCCGAACCCGCCTTCACCGCAGGCGTCGAGACCTTCCTTGAGTTGTACCGTGTCCAGCCCGATATCCCGTTCAGCCGGGCATTCGATGAGCTGTCGATGTTGCAGGGCTGCATCCTGCACCTGACGACCGAGGCGGAAATGGAGGGGGATTTGCTGGCCGGCAGTGCGGCGCGGATTCTCAGCGCCATGGCCAAGGCGCTGGTCAATGACCTGGAACTCGGGTTGAACAGAAACTGCTGAAAGGGGCCGCATAGCGGCCCATCGCTGGCAAGCCAGCTCCCACAGGCTACCTCTGTGGGAGCCGGCTTGTCGGCGAAACGAGGGCGAAGCCCTCGCCGTGCACCGACGTCAGATCAGAACACGTTCACCGGGTAATCGACGATCACCCGCACTTCGTCGTTATCCGACTCTGCCGCGTAGGCCGCATTGGCCCGGTGGCTGGCATAGCGCAGCAGCACCGACAAATCCTTCAACTGGCCTTCCTGGAACACGTATTTCAGGTCGAAGTCACGCTCCCAATGGGTGGCGTGCTTGCCGTCCGCGTTGTAGTAGTCGTAGTGCGTGGTGTCCTGGGTGGCCTTGGTCAGGTCCGCCTCGCCGCGCGAGTACGACAGCGAGCTGGTCAGCCCCGGCACGCCGACACCGGCCAAGTCATAGTCGTACTGCAGCTTCCACGAGCGCTCGTTGGGCGCGTTGAAGTCCGAGTACATGCGCGAGTTGTCCAGGTAGATGCTGTCACCCAGGTTGATGTAGTCGAACGGCGTGTTGCCGTTGACCCGCTGGTAGGCGGCGGTGACGCTGTGGAACCCGGCGGCGACGGTGAAGTGCAGGCTGTAGGTGTTGTTGTCGATCTTGCCCAGCAGCGACTGGCCGGTGTCCTGGGTGTGGTAGTAGTGCGCACCCGGGTTGAGGCTGACCAGGTCGTTGACCTGGTAGGTGTAGTCGAAGTCGGCGTAGTACTGGTTCCAGATGTCCTTCAGCTCGGCGGCGTAGACATTGGCGGTGACGTTTTCGGTGCCGCTCCAGGACGCGCCGGCCCAGTTCAGGTGCTTGCTCTTGTCGCCGTCTTCCAGTGCACCGTAGTAGGTGTCGATGCGGCGGTGGCCGCTCTGGTTGTACGGCTTGGTGAAGCTCACCTGGCCACCTTCGAGCATCAGCCCGTCGATGCTGGTGTTGGTCAGGGCGAAACCACGGAAGGTCTGCGGCAGCATGCGCGACTCGCCGCCGGCGATCACCGGGTTGGTGAGGAACAGGTCACCGGCCTTGAACTCGGTGTCGAAGCCCTTGAGCTTGATCGCCCCGCCCGCGGTGGAGAACGAGTGCGGCGCAGCGCCCTGGCTGCCGTCGTCCTTGATGTGGTTGGGCAGGATCGAGGTGCCGGCATGGCCCGCACCACCGTCGAGCTTGAGGCCGAGAATGCCGTGGGCGTCCAGGCCGAAGCCGATCACACCAGGGGTGTAGCCGGACTCGAAGCGCGCCACGGCGCCCTGGCCCCATTCGCGCTTGTCACGCACGTCACGGTTGAGTTCGTTGCGGTTGAAGTAGGCATTGCGAAAATGCAGGTTCAGCGTAGAGCCTTCGATGAAGCCATCAGCCTTGTCTTCATCGGCCTGGGCGGCCAGGGGCATCGTTGCGGTAAACGCAAGGAAAAGCGGGGTAAAACGAAACGCAAAAGACACCGGTACAAACTCCTTTGGTCAAGCGGTGGGGCAGTTTTTATTGTCGTATCTGCAAGTTTCTTATTAGAGACGTAACAGCCGGGCTGATAATTTCGACACATAAAAAAAGCCGCTGATCGGCAGCGGCTTGGAAAGGCTAACATATCGTCGCGGGCAACGCCCACGGTGTAGCCAAGGGAAAATCAGGAAACTGGAGAGTGGCTGATCAGCTGTCGGCGCTATCGTCGGCGGACACCTTGGAAGCAGTCTGCTGCGAGCCTTTTGCGGCGTCGGCTTTTTGCGCGGCAATGGCTTCGCGAGCCTGCTGATGGACCGCCGCAACTTCTGCGTTGCGGTTTACGAAGGCCGAGGATTCTTCCGCCATGGCCAGGGGCGACAACAACAGGGACGACAGGATAAATACGCTGGCAACACCCATACTGTTGGACATTTGAAACAACCTTCTTGCTAAGCAAGTGCTAGTGGAGATGGGGCTAAATTAATCCCCCGAGGCCCCGTGAAACAGGGCCTGTTCAGATAAGCACTGTTGCGCAAAAAGTAATGATTGTTAGCAGATACCCTCAGACTTTTACCGCAAACCCGCGTAGTTGAGCGCTTGGCAGGCTGATCCCAAAGGTATTGGCGCCGGCCTCGCTGTGCACGAAAACACTGCCGCCATGCATCAGCGCGATGGCCTTGACGATCGCCAGCCCCAAACCATGGTTGTTGCCGCCGCTGTTGGCGCGTGCCGCATCCACCCGGTAGAAGCGTTCGAACAGCAAGGCCAGGTGCTCGTCGGCGATGGCCGGCCCAGGGTTGCTCACGGCGATGCTCACCTGCTGTTCATCGCCCTTGATGCACACCTCGATCACCTGGTTGGGCGCGGTGTGCTGCACGGCGTTGTTCAGCAGGTTGATCAGCGCCCGGCGCAACTGGGCTTTCTCGATGCGTGCCCGGGCGTCGCCGCTGACGCTCACGCGCACCTGGGCGTCCTCGAGGATGTAGTCCAGGTAGTCGAGGGTGGTGGCCACCTCTTCGGCCAGCGAGGCCTCGGCCAGCGCGGTGGCCTTGCTGCCCTGATCGGCGCTGGCGAGGAACAGCATGTCGTTGATGATGCTGCGCAGGCGCTCCAGCTCCTCCAGGTTCGATTGCAGCACTTCGAAGTAGTGCTCGGCGCTGCGCCCACGGGTCAGTGCCACCTGGGTCTGGCCGATCAGGTTGGTCAGCGGCGAGCGCAGTTCGTGGGCGACGTCGGCGTTGAACGCTTCGAGCTGGGTGTAGGCCTGGCTGACCCGGTCCAACGCGGCGTTGAAGGCGCCGGCGAAGCGCGCCAGTTCCGGTGGCAGGGCTTCGGTTGGCAGGCGCCCGTCCAGGCGTGGCGGGGCGAGCCCCTGGGCCTGGTCAGACAGCGTCAGCAAGGGCTTCAAACCGATGCGCGCCACCCAGTAGCTGAGCAGCGATGCCAGCACCACGCCGAATGCTGCCAGGCCGACGATGGCCACCAGCAGGCTGTGTTGGGCCTGCCAGAAGGTTTCGGTATTGATGCCGATCAGAAAGCGCAGCGGCGGGCGTTCGCCCAGTGCCGGCAGCTCGCTGACCAGCACCTTGTAAGGGTAGGGGCTGTCCGCCAGGCGCAGCTCGCGCATGCCCGGCGGGCCTTCGGCGAAGGCGCGGATCAGTTCGGTGGGTTGGCCATATTCGTAGTTCGGGTTGCTGCCGACCGCCCAGAAGCGGATGCGCTTGTCCTCTTCGCCGAGCAGGTTGAGCTTGTTGTGGATCTTGGCCCAGTGCTCGGGCGTGCCGTAGCGGTTGAGGGCGGACTCGAGCACGCTGAAGCGGGCGTCCAGTTCGGCGGCGGGCAACAGGTCGAGGCTGCGGTCGACCTGGCGGTACAGGGCGCTACCGATCAGCACGAACACGCCCAGGGCGACCAGGGTGAACAGGGCGCAGAGGCGCAGGGCGATGGAGTTGCCGGCTCTTTTGCGCAAATGGTCTTTTGTGTTCATTGACAGTCCATCCAATCGCCGCCGCCGCCAAGCCCCTGTGGGAGCGGGTTTACCCGTGAACACCGGCGAAGCCGGTGCCAGGCACCTCGGTGGCCACTTCGCGGGTAAACCCGCTCCCACAGGGACTGCTCACTACCCACGGTTTTCCAGGACATAGCCCATGCCTCGGATGGTATGCAGCAGCTTGTTGTCAAAGGGCCCGTCAAGCTTGGCGCGCAGGCGCTTGATCGCCACCTCCACCACATTGGCGTCACTGTCGAAATTGATGTCCCACACAAGCTCGGCAATGGCCGTCTTGGACAGGATCTCGCCCTGGCGCCGGGCCAGCACACTGAGCAACGAGAACTCCTTGGCGGTCAGCTCCAGGCGCTGGCCTGCGCGGGTGGCCTTGCGCGCCATCAGGTCGATCCACAGGTCGGCCACCTGCACCTGCAGCGGTTCGTGGCTGCTGCTGCGGCGGGTCAGGGCTTGCAGGCGGGCGACCAGCTCAAGGAACGAGAACGGCTTGCCCAGGTAATCGTCGGCGCCTTCGCGCAGGCCATGGATGCGGTCCTCGACCCGTTCGCGGGCGGTGAGCATGATCACCGGCGTCTGCTTGCGTGCCCGCAACGCGCGCAGCACACCGTAGCCGTCCAGGCCCGGCAGCATCACGTCGAGCACGATCACCGCGTAGTCGCCTTCCAGGGCCAGGTGCAGGCCGTCGATGCCGTCCCGCGCCAGGTCCACGGTAAAGCCCTGCTCGGTCAGGCCGCGGTGCAGGTAGTCGGCGGTTTTTTCTTCGTCTTCGATGATCAGTACACGCATGGTCTTGTCTCAGCGGGCGGTCGGCGCGGCGGCGGTGGCGGCCTGGCGGCGATGGAACAGGCGCTCCAGGGCCAAGTATATGACCGGGGTGGAGAACAGCGTCAGCGCCTGGCTCACCAGCAGCCCGCCCACCACCGCGATGCCCAGTGGCTGGCGCAGCTCGGCGCCGGCGCCGAAGCCGAACATCAGCGGCACCGCGCCGAGCAGCGCGGCCAGGGTGGTCATGATGATCGGCCGGAAGCGCACCAGGCACGCCTGGCGGATCGCCTGTTCGGGCGTCATGCCGTGGTGGCGCTGGGCTTCCAGGGCGAAGTCGATCAACAGGATGCCGTTCTTCTTGACGATGCCGATCAGCAGCACCACGCCGATCAGCCCCATGATGCTGAAATCCTGCCCGTTGCCCCACAGCAGGATGATCGCCCCCAGGCCCGCCGAGGGCAGGGTGGAGATGATGGTCAGTGGGTGCACGAAGCTCTCGTAGAGCACGCCGAGGATGATGTACACCGCCACCAGCGCGGCGAGGATCAGGTACGGCTGGCTCGACAGCGAGCTCTGGAAGGCCTGGGCCGCGCCCTGGAAGTTACCGGCGATCGAGTCGGGCATGCCCAGCTCGCGCTGGGTGCGTTCGAGGATCTGTACCGCATCGCCCAGGGCCACGCCGGGGGCCAGGTTGAACGACAGGTTGGCGGCGGGGAACAGGCCGTCGTGGCTGATCGACAGCGGCCCGGTGCTGGGCGGCGCCACGTGGGCCAGTGCCGACAGCGGCACCATCTCGCCCGACAGCGGCGAGCGCAGGTAGAAGTAGTTCAGGCTTTCGGCCTTGCCGCGCTGGCGGGCGTCCAACTCGAGGATCACCTTGTACTGGTTGGTCTCGGTCTGGAATTCGCTGATCTGGCGCTGGCCGAAGGCGTCGTACAGCGCCTGGTCGACATCGGTGGTGGTCAGGCCGAAGCGCGCCGCGGCCTGGCGGTCGATGTCGATGCGGGTGACGCTGGCGCCCAGTTGCAGGTCGTTGGACAGGTCACGCAACGCCGGGTTTTCCCGCAGGCGCTCGGTCAGGCGCTGGGTCCACAGGTTCAGCGCCACGCCGTCGTTGCTCTTGAGCACGTACTGGTACTGGGTGCGCGAAGGGCCGGAGCTGAGGTTGATGTCCTGGCCTGCGCGCATGTACAGGACGATGCCGGGCACCTGGGCCAGCTTGGGCCGCAGGCGGTCGATGAATTCGCTGGCCGAGACATCGCGTTCGCCGCGGGGCTTGAGCGAGATCCAGAAGCGGCCGTTGGCGATGGTCTGGTTGCTGCCGGTCACCCCCACCGAATGGGAGAACGCGCGCACCGCCGGGTCGTCGCCGATGATCTTGGCCAGGGCCAGGTGTTTTTCGATCATCGCAGGGTATGACACATCCGCCGCCGCCTCGGTGGTGCCGAGGATGAAGCCGGTGTCCTGCAGCGGGAAGAAGCCCTTGGGGATGCCGACATAGCCGACCACCGCCAGGGCGAGGGTGATGCCGAAGATGCCGAGGGTCAGGCGTTGGTGCGCCAGGGCGCGGTCCAGGCCTTTCTCGTACCAGCCCAGCAGGCGCTGGCCGAAGCCGCCGTGCTGCTCCTGCGGCGGCTTGCGCATGAACAGCGCGCACAGCGTCGGCGCCAGGGTCAGCGACACCAGCACCGAAATCAGGATGGTCGCCGTGGCGGTCAGGGCGAACTCCTTGAACAGCCGCCCGACCACGCCGCCCATGAACAGCAGCGGGATGAACGCGGCAATCAGCGAGAAGCTGATCGACACCACGGTGAAGCCAATTTCGCCGGCGCCCTTGAGCGCGGCGGTGCGGCTGTCGTCGCCGGCCTCCAGGTGGCGGTGGATGTTCTCCACCACCACGATGGCGTCGTCGACCACGAAGCCCACGGCGATGACGATGGCCACCAGGGTCAGGTTGTTGAGGCTGAAGCCGAACACGTACATCAATGCGCAACTGGCGATCAGCGACACGCCCAGCACGCTGGACACCACCAGGGTTGCCGACCACTGGCGCAGGAACAGCGCCATCACCCCGATCACCAGGGCCACCGCGATCATCAACGTCAGCTCCACCTCGTGCAGCGAGGCGCGGATGGTCTGGGTACGGTCCTGCAGCACCGACACCTCGACCGAGGCCGGCAGCATTTCCTGCAAGCGCGGCAGGGCGTCGAGCACCCGGTCCACGGTGTCGACGATGTTCGCCCCGGGCTGGCGGAAGATCACCAGGTTGAGCCCCGGCTGGTCGCCCGACCACGCTTTGACGTAGGCGTTCTCGGCGCCGTTGATCACCTTGGCCACGTCGGCAAGGTGCACGGGGGCGCCGTTGCGGTAGCTGACGATCAGCCGGGCATAGTCTTCGGGGTGGAACAGCTGGTCGTTGGCGGCGATGGTCGACACGCTGTGTTCGCCATACAGCGCGCCCTTGGCCAGGTTCAGGCTGGTCTGCTGGATGGCCAGGCGGATATCGGCGAGGGTCAGGCCGATGGCGGCGAGTTTCTCCGGTTGGGCCTGCACGCGGATGGCCGGGCGCAGCTGGCCGGTAATGTTGATCAGGCCGACCCCGTCGATCTGGCTGAGCTGGCGCGCCAGCAGGGTTTCGGCGTAATCGCTGAGCTCGTTGCCGGGCATCTGCGCCGAGCTTACGGTGAGGATCAGCACCGGGCTGTCGGCCGGGTTCACCTTGCGCCAGGTCGGCGGGCTGGGCAGGTCCTGGGGCAGGCGCGCGGTGGCGGTGTTGATCGCTGCCTGGACTTCCTGGGCGGCGGTGTCGATGTTCTTGTCGAGGGTGAACTGCAAGGTCAGGTTGGTCGAACCCAGGGCGCTGCTGCTGGTCATCTGGGTCATGCCGGGGATGGCGCTGAACTGCACCTCCAGGGGCGTGGCCACCGACGAGGCCATGGTCTCGGGGCTGGCGCCGGGCAGTTGGGCGGTGACCTGGATGGTTGGGAAGTCGGCTTCGGGCAGCGGCGCCACCGGCAGGCGCGGGAAGGCGATGGCGCCCAGCAGCACCAGGGCGAAGGTCAGCAGCAGGGTGGCGATGGGGTGGTCGATGCACCAGGCCGAAACGCCGTTGCGGGTGTTCATGGCTGGCTCCTGCGGTCGGCCATTTCAGCCGGTGCGGGGGCATCGGGCGTGACTTCGACCTTCGAGCCGGGCTTGAGCCGCGACTGCCCATCGAGCACCAGGCGGTCGCCAGGCTTCACCCCAGCGACGATATTCAGCGTGCTGTCCTGATACAGCACCTTCACCGGCACGGCGGTGACCTTGTCGCCATCGAGGCGGTAGACGAAGTGCCCGTCGATGCTGCGCTGCACCACCGGCGGCGGCACCACCAGGGCGTTCTCGTCCACCGCCGTGAGCAGGCGCACGGTCACCAGCTGGCCGGGCCACAGGTGGCCGTCCTTGTTGTCGAACTCGGCCTTGACCCGCACCGTGCCGGTGTTGGCCGACACCTGGTTGTCGATCAATGCCAGGTGGCCCTTGCCCAGCAGGCTGTGCTCACCGTCGGCATCCATGAACGCCTCCACTGCGGCGGGCGTGGGGGCTTCGAGCAGTTTGTGCAGGGTCGGCAGGTTTTGCTGGGGCAGGCTGAACTCCACGGCGATCGGGTCGATCTGGGTGACGCTGAACAGGCCTTGAGTGTCGCTGGTGCGCACCAGGTTGCCCGGGTCGACGTTGCGGATGCCCACGCGGCCGCTTACCGGAGAGCGGATTTGCGTGTAGCTGAGTTGTACGGCGGCGTTGTCGATGGCCGCCTGGTCGCCGTTGATCGTTGCCTGCAACTGGTTCACCAGCGCCTGCTGCTGGTCGAGGGTCTGCTTCGACACGCCGTCATCGCTGCTCAGCAACTGGTAGCGCTTGAGGTTGACCCGCGCCACCTGCAGTTGCGCCTGGGTCTGGCCTAGCTGGGCACGGGCCTGGTCGAGGCTGGCGCGGATCGCCCGGTCATCGAGGGTGGCCAGCAGGTCGCCCTGCTTCACCCATTGCCCTTCCTTCACCAGCACCTGGGTCAGCACGCCTTCGACCTGCGGGCGTACCTCGACGCTGTGCAGCGACAGCACCGAGCCGATGGCGCCGAGGTAGCGCGGCACATCCTGCTGGGCCACGCCGATCACCCGCACCGGGATGGCGGCAGCAGGCTTGTGCGCGGTGTCCGCGGTCGGGCGCAGCCACCAGGCGCTGGCGCCGAGGGCGACGACGAGCAGCAGGATCAGGGCTTTGCGGGGCTGGGGTCGGGTCATGTGGCGGTGGCCGGAAAGGGGAAGGGGACAGTGTCTTATAGCCTGTCGATCGGGTCGTCAGCGTGACGGCTGGCTGTCAGCGCTGTCAGTTTCGCAAGGGCTGGGAAAAATTCGCAGGCTTCCCAACGGCGGGGTTTCCCCGGGGCCGTCCAGTGACGGCCCGCCAATCACACGAGGATTGAGCCAGGTCAAAGAATGATTGCCAATTGCCACTAATCTCGAGCGCCCTGCCGATTGTTCCCAACAACAATGAGAGCCTCCGATGAAGTGCAATTTGCCCGTTACCGGTCGCGAAGTGGATTACCCCGGCGACGCCAACATCCTGTCCACCACCGACCTGGACAGCCACATTACCTACGCCAACGACGTGTTCATGCAGGTCAGCGGCTTTACCCGCGACGAGTTGCTGGGTCAGCCCCACCACCTGGTCCGCCACCCGGACATGCCGCCCCAGGCCTTCGCGCAGATGTGGCAGGCGCTCAAGGCCGGGCGTTCGTGGATGGGGTTGGTGAAGAACCGCTGCAAGAACGGTGACCATTACTGGGTCAGTGCGTTCGTCTCGCCCATCAGCAGTGGCGGGCAGGCGCTGGAGTATCAGTCGGTGCGCACCAAGCCTGGCGCAGAGCAGGTGGCGGCGGCCGAGGCCTGCTATGCACGCCTGCGCGAAGGGCGGCGCAGCTGGCGCGAACGCTTGCCGGTGACGGGCCTGGCAACGCGCCTGGCGCTGGCGGTGGCGGGGGTTGCGGCGCTGGTGATCGGCGTGGGGCAGTGGTGGGCAGGGGCGCCACTGCTGGTGTCACTGGTCGAAGTGCTCGCCGTGGCGGGCCTGGCGGGCCTGGCCATCCTGCTGTTGCTGCGCCCCTATGAGCGCCTGCGCCGCCAGGCCCTGGCGATTGCCGACAACCCGCTGAGCCAGCTTTTATACACAGGCCGGCGCGATGGCCTGGGCCAGATCGAGTTCGCCATGCGCATGCTCAAGGCGCAACTGGGCGCGGTGGTCGGGCGCATCGGCGATACCTCGTCGCGCCTGGCCGGGCACTCCGGTTCGCTGGTCGAGGCGCTGCATAGCAGCCATGCCAATAGCCTCGAGCAGCAAAGCGAGGCTGACCAGGTGGCCACTGCCATCCACCAGATGAGCGCCAGCGTGGCCCAGGTGGCCACGAGCGCGCAGATGGCCTCGATGGCCGCCGACCAGGCCGAGGGCGAGACCCAGGCCGGACACCAGCTGGTGGACCGTAACCGCTGCGCGATCCAGGACCTGGCCGGTTCGCTGGTGGAGGCCGGCGAGGTGATCCAGCAACTGGAAAGCCACAGCAGCGAGATTTCCGGGGTGCTCGACGTGATCCGCGGCATTGCCGAGCAGACCAACCTGCTGGCACTCAACGCCGCCATAGAAGCGGCGCGGGCCGGCGACCAGGGGCGCGGTTTTGCCGTGGTGGCCGACGAGGTGCGTGGCCTGGCCCAGCGCACCGCGCAGTCCACCCATGATATCCAGCACATGATCAGCGCCCTGCAGGACGGCGCCCGCGCTGCCGTGCAAGTTATGCGCGAGAGCAGCGCCCATGCCGGGCACAGCGTCGAGCAGGCGCAACTGGCCAGCGATGCGTTGGACAGCATCAGCGTGCGGGTCAACCAGATCAACGAGATGAGCTTGCAGATTGCCGCGGCGGTGGAGCAGCAGAGCCAGGTCAGCGAGAACATCAACCGCAACATCATCAGCATTCGCCAGGCCAGCGAGGCGACGGTGCAGGTGGGGCAGCGCAGCCATGGCAGCGCCAGTGACGTGGCGGATCTGGCGCAGGACCTGCGGCGGCTGGCGGATGAGTTCTGGCGCAGGTGTCAGTAAGCGACTGGGTAGTTTGCAGAAGCGATCACTGTGGGAGCGGCTTTAGCCGAGAAGCAGACGACGCGGTGGATGGCACCGGCTTTGCCGGTGTTCGCGGCTAAAGCCGCTCCCACAGGGGCTGGTTTGGCCAATGGGTAGCGGGCAGATCAGAACCCAATGAAGGCGTAATACACCGGCGTCTCGGCGGTGGTTTGCAACCCATGCCCCTGCAGGCTGCCGGCCAGCTCGCCATCCACCACATGCACCTGCCACTGCGCAGGGTTATCCACAGGTACTGCGGCCAGCGCGGTCGCCAAGGCGCCCATGTCCGGCAGCCAGGCGGTGAAACCATTGCCCTTGAGCGCACTGGTGGTGATCCCCAGCGCCTGGCAGATGGCAACCTTGCTGGCGATGTCTTCACGGTCGGCCTGGCGCGACGCCTCGATCAAGCCGCGCAGTTCTGCATCCTGCAGCAGCCCGCCGTGGATCAGCTCCGGCCCCTGTTCCCAGGCCTCGGCCGGGCAGTCCTTGCTCTCGGGGCGCAGCGGCAGGTGCGGGTTGATTTCGGCCGGGTAGATGCGGCACACCAGCGGGCGGCTTTCATAGATGCTGCACAGGTCGTCGGCGTCCAGGTTGCGGCAGCGCCCTGGGTTGAACGCGGCGAAGGTCACCGACACGCGTAGCTCGCCTGTGCCGCAGGGCACCGGATGGGAGCGGCGCAGCACGTGTTCGCGCTGCTCTGGCGGCATGCCCGGGCCATCGACCATGAAGCCTTCGATCAGCACGATCACCTGGCCCCCGGCATGCGCCCACTGGCCCGCTTCGGCGAGGGTCAGCGGCACATGGTGGCCGGTGCAGCACTTGCCGCAGCCGGTACAGCCGAAACGGATGCTGTCGCTCACTTGCCGGCCGCCCACTCGGTGACGAATGCCTGCTGGCGCTGGCGGTCGTACAGGCACAGTTCGGTGCCGGTGGCGTTGTTCATGTGCTTTTGCGGGTACACGCCTTCGATCAAGAGGGCGCTGTAGCCGACCTGGTCGTCGAATTCGGCAGGCTTGCCCAGGGCGTGGGCTTGCTTGAACTGGCTGGCCTTCAGGCAAGCCTTGAGCATGTGCTGGCGCTGGTCGTTCCAGGCCTGGGTGCTGGACGCGTGGGCCGCGCCGCTGAACAACGCGAAAGCGATCAGCAGGGAGCTGAGGTATTTCATGTGCGGGTCCGCCGTTGGCTGCGAGGGGCGCGAATTATGCCCGAACGCTCCCCGACAGCAAGCCGGGGAGTTTGTCGCTGAATATATCAGCGCTCGGCGAACACCACAGCGCGGGCCGCCACCACCAGGCAGTCGGTCAGCTCCGGCGAGCTGAATTTGGTGAGGATGGCGTTGGCCCCGGCTTCCTCGGCCTTCTTGCCGCTCATGGCGCTGTCCAGCGAGGTGTGCAGCAGGATGTACAGGTGCTGGAAGTCCGGGGTTTCGCGCAGGGTGCGGGTGAAGGCGAAGCCGTCCATTTCGGACATCTCGATGTCCGAGACGATGATGTTGATCTCCCGCTCGGTGCCTTGCAGCTCCAGCAGTACGTTGATTGCATCCTTGGCGCTGCGTGCGGTGTGGCATTCGATGCCGAGGTTGCGCAGGGTGTGCACCGATTGCTGCAGCGCCACCTGGCTGTCGTCGACCACCAGGATGTTGGCGGCCGCCAGCAGGCTTGCGTCTTCTTCGCTGACTTCGCCCGGGTGTGGTTCGTGCGGTGGCGGGGCGATGCCGTGGATGACCTTTTCGATGTCCAGCACCTGCACCAGGGTGTTGTCGACCCGGGTCACGCCGGTGATGAACGAGCGGTTACCCGAACCGAACGGCGGCGGTTTGATGTCGGTGCTCAGGCAGTGGACGATGCGGCTCACCGCCTGCACATGCAGGCCTTGGCGCGAGCGGCTGATCTCGGTGACGATCAGGCAGCCACCGTCAGGGTCGGCCAGGGGCATTTCGCCGATGGCGCGGGACAGGTCGATCACCGACAGCGAGTTGCCGCGCAGGGTGGCCACGCCTTTGACGTGCGGGTGGGCCTCGGGCAGCTTGGTCAGCGGCGGGCAGGTGATGATCTCGCTGACCTTGAGCAGGTTGATTGCCATCAGCTTGCCGCTGCGCAGGGTGAACAGCAGCAGGGACAACGAGTCCGCGCGGGCTTTTTGCGTGGCCATGGGCAACCTTCCGGAGTGTCGGGAATAGAGGAGGATGCCGGGGTATCGGCCTGCGACGGCCAGGCTTTAGACAAAAAGGGCCGTGCGGCCCTTTGCTGCTTACCAGTTGTAACGTACCCCCAGGTTGACGCCCCAGGGTTGTTCGATGCGCTCGCCCTTCATGTAGTCGAAACCGGCCTGCACTTGCAGCACGTCGGTCAGCTGGGCGTTGACGCCAGTTCCCAGTTCGATGCGACTGCCCGACAGGTCATTGGCGAACTGCGTGTCGTTGACCCGTACCTGGTTGTTGCGGGCGAACTCGTGGGCGTAAGCCGCCTTCACGTAGGGTTGCACGAAGCCGCCGTCGCGCAGGGCAAAGGTGCGTCCCACATGGCTGCCCGCCTTGGCCAGCAGCGAATCGGCGTTGCGGGTGCTGGCGCGCATGCCGTTATCGAGGCTGTAGCTGGCGCCGTCGACCCACAGTGTGGAGCCTTGGGCGTAGGGTTCGACGAACCAGCCATCGTCGAGCTTGAAATGCTTGCCCACCTCGACCGAGGCGCCGATGCCGTGGTTGTTGTATTCGCCCTTGGCTTTGCGGCCATCGCTCATGCGCACGTCCGAGCTGTTCTGGAAGCGGTTGGCCTTGATCAGGGCGTCGATGTACAGGCCATCGTCCGCCAGCCAGGTGCTGTAGGCGCCGATGTGGTAGCTGTCGACCTGGCCAGTGGTGCCGCCGGAAAGATCCAGTTGCGAGCGGCTGTAGCCGCCCATCAGGCCCACCAGCCATTGGCCATCGCGGGAGGGCAACGGGGCGTCGGCACCGAAGGCGACACCCTGCTGCACCTGGTCATACGCCGCGCCGGCACCGGCCGCTACCTGGTACTTGTTGGCGTAGCTGCGCATCCAGCCACCGCCGCTTTGCTGGCCGTTGCGCAACTCACCCATGCGCCCGCGCAGGGTGCTCGACTCGCCGTACCACACGGTCGGCGCGGCGCTGAACAGGCCGGTGACCGAGCGCGTGCCCGGCGTGGTGGTGTTGCCCTTGCGCACCAGGAACCAGTCGTCGCCCCGTTGCTCGAGCTCGTAGGCGAACGTACCGAAGTCCACTTGCCCACCGATCAGGCCGAACTGCGAGGTGCTGCCTTGGCCGGTATGCACGACCTGATGGGCGTCCACTGCGCTGTTCGGGTCGGTGCCGGTGCTCTGCACCAGCAACTGGTAATCGCCGCTGGCCTTGCCGCTGACATCGAGGAAGTCGCCCTGCTGGCCAGACAGGTCGGCGCGCAGCATGAAGGTCCCGCTGCCGGACAATTCGCCCACTTGCAGGTGGTTGTAAGCAGCGCCAGGGGCATTGCCGCGCAGGTCGACCGTGCCTGTGTCGAGCGACAGGCTACCGACCGTGGAGTCGCCGGTCACGACCCAGCTGGAAGCGTCTTCGAGCGCCAGCGATGTGACGTTGTCGAGGGTGCCGGTCAGGCTGGCGTGGTTGGTGAGCTTCAGGTCCAGGGTCGAGTCCTCGTCGACCACGATGTTGCCCGTCAACTGGCTGTCGTTCACCACGGCATTGGCACGGCCACCTTCCACGACCTCGATGATCACGCCGTTGCCGCCCGAGAGCGTCGAGCCATTGCTGATGTCGATCTGCACGGTTTCGTCGGCGCCAGGGGCGCGGATGACCCGGATGGCACTGCCGTTGCGGCCGACTATGGCGGAGCCGTCGAGGCTCAGTGTCGTCGCGGGCCTGCCCGGGAACAGGGAACTGGTGAACAGCACGACGCCATTGTCGTCGCCCGAGATCACGCTGTTCTCACGGATGCGCACCGTCGCGCCGGTGGCCACCAGGCCGACGCCGCCCCCAGAGGGCCGCTGCCATTGGCCAGTGCGCGGCCATCGACCTGTGAGTTCGACAGGTCGAGCACGGTCGAACCCGCAGCATTGATGCCCTGTCCGCTGCCAGAGACGCGGCTGTTGCTGACGCTGGCGTTGGAGTCCTGCAGGGTGATGCCCGCGGCGGGGTCTCCGGGACGCGCAGGGTCGGCGGTGGCGGTGATGGTGCTGCCGTCAATGACGGCATTGCTGTCGAACAAGGAAATACCCGCGGTACCGACGGTATTCACGGTTGCGCCGCTCATGTTCAGCTGCGCCCCGTTCCTGCCCAGGATTCGCTCGGTCTGTGCGCCTTGTGTGACGTTCAGTGTCCCGCCGAGCAGGTGATAGCGGTTGACCGGATCGCCTTGGACTACGTTGTGGCTTTCACCGGCTGGTACTTCGATGATGTCCACGGCGTGGGCAGAAACAGCCAAAGCTGCGATCGTCGACGCAAGCAGCGTGCGAAGGGGTAAGTAGGTCATGGGTTGGCCCGGTCAAAAAAGAGGCGCTATTTGACCGAGACGAATCCCAGAGAACCCTAGGAAAACACCTGTGATGTTGTAGGAATACAGCCATGATGCCGAACGGGCTCGTCCGTCGATGCCCTTACCAGGCGTAATGCAGACCGAGGTTCACACCCCAGGGTTGTTCGATGTTCTTACCGTTGCCGTAGTCGATGTCGGCATGCAGTTGCAGGCGCTTGGAAACCTGGGCCGCGAGGCCTGCTCCCAGTTCCAGACGCTCTCCGGACAGGTCGTCATGAAAGGAGGTCTGGTTGATCTGCACATCGTTGTTGCGCGCGAACTCGCGCACGGCCGCCGCTTTCACGTAGGGCTGCACGAAACCACCCGCTTGCAGGGGAATGGTCCGGCCGGCCTGTGCCCCCACCTTGCCCAGCAGCGAGTCGGCCCTGTCGCTGCTGGCGCGCATGCCGTTGTCCAGGTCGTAGTGTTCGCCATTGACCCACAGTGCCGATAGCTGGACATAGGGTTCAATGAACCAGCCGTCGTCCAGCTTGAAATGCCGGCCAGCCTCCACCGAGCCCCCCAGGCCATGGTTGTTGTAGTCCCCCTTGGCCTTGGCGCCATCGCTCATGCGCACATCGGCCTGGTTGTCGAAGCGGTTGGCCTTGAGCACCGCGTCGACGTAGTAGCCGTTGTCGGCCAGCCAGGTGCTGTACACGCCCAGATAGTAGCTTGCGACTCGGCCATTGCTGCCCAGGCTCATGTCCAGTTGCGAATCGCTGTAGCCGGCCATCACGCCGAGCAGCCAGAGGCCACCTTGGCTGGGTAGCGGGGTGTCGACGCCGAATGAAACACCTTGCTGATTCTGCTCGTAGTGCACCTGGTCGGCGGCAGCCACCCGGTACTTGTTGCCGTAGGTCCGTGCCCAGAAACCGCCTTGGCCGTAGCCGCTGCGTAGCTCGCCCATGCGGCTGCGCAACGTGCTGAGTTCGCCGTACCACACGGTAGGAGCGGCGCTGAACAGGGCAATGGCGGTCTGCGTGCCGGAGGAGATGACCGGGGTGTCGCCTTGCACCAGGTACCAGTCGGTATCGCGCTGTTCCAGTCCGTAGGAGAAGGTGCCGACATCCACCCGGCCATTGCTGCTCAGCACCGAAAACTGGGCGTCGCCCCCTTGGGTATGCACCACCCGCAGGGGGGGCGGCGCCCGCCGCAGGCTCGGCACCGGTGTTGGCGATGAGCAGGCCGTGGGTGCCTTGGGCCTGCCCCTCGATGTTCACCAGATCGCCCGTCACCTGGGCCAGGTCCGTGCCGAGCACGAAGGTGCCGGCGCCGTTCAGCTGGGTGGCGGTCAGGGTACGAAAGGCGCCATTGCCCCCGCGCAGGCTCACCGTGCCGCCATCCAGCGTCAGGGCACCGACGTGAGAGTCGTTGACCATGTCAAAGCGTGAACCGCTGGCGACCAGCGTGCTCTGGGCCGTGTTCACCGAGCCCGTCAGGTTGGCCTGGTTGGTCAGGCGTATGACCGTGCTGGCCGATGACGAACGCACATCGCCCGTCATACGGCTGGCATCCAGCGACAAGCTGGTGACATCGATCGTGTTCCCTGTCAGCGCGGCACCGTTGTTCAAGGCGACATCCGCGATGGCGCCATTGCTGGCACGCACATCGCCTTGCAGGCTGCTGGCATCGATGCTCACGCTGGCCTGGGTCAGCGTGCCGGGCCCATCGTCCGGCAGGCCGATTTCAACCAGGGTGCCGTTGGCCGCCGACAACGTCGAGCCATTGCGTATCTCGATGCGCGCCAGCATCGCCGGCGCGTTGAGGTTGCTCACCACGATCGCGCTGCCCGTCTGCGAGGTGAGGCTGGAGTGATCCAGCACCAGGTGGGGTTGGGTATTGCCCCCGACGGCGTTGGCGAACAGCCCCGCGCCTCTGTTGCTGCCAGTGGCCGTGCTGTCTTGCAGGATCGCTTCACCGCCGACCAGGCTGATGCCCAGCCCATCGCCAGCCACACCCCCTGCTCCGGTCCCTGTGCCTGTGAGGGTCGAGTTGACGAGCGTGGCGCTGCTGCCTCCTGAAACGTTGAGCCCGCGGCCGAAACCGGTGATCGTGCTGTTCTGCACTAGCGCGCTGGAGCCCGGCGATGAGCCCGCCAGATCACTGGTCAGCGACAGACCGATGTTGGCGCTGGAGGTCAAGGTGGAATCACGGATGGTGGCCTGGCTGGCGGACAGCACCAAGGCACGAGCATTGCCGCCGTTGACGGTGGCTGCGTCCAGGGTCACTTGCGAACCCTGGTTGGCGGTGATCTGCAGGGTTTGCCCACCTGGCTGGACAGTCAAGGTGGCGCTGTTCAGCAGCCATGACTCCGCCGGGGTGCCTGGGCCGACACTGGCGCTGCCGCCGGGGGGAAGGGTGGCTGCCGAGGCCACGCCTCCCAGGGTGCAGAGCAATAGAAGCAATGATCGGAATTGACTGGGTGTGGCCCTGGTCGATTGACGGGATTTCATTGCCTCTACCTCCAAGTTGACGGCATGTGGCTTATCGCGTCGAGTGCATGTTTATCACCGAGGTCAGTCTTGATTGATCACTATACGCAGGCTTGTTTTTTTCACACCTGTCAAAAATGCTAGGTTTCTGGTGCAGATGCGTGGGTTAGGATTATCAGTGCTTGGTTGTCGGAAGTGGCAGGCAAGTAAAAGTAGAGGGTGCTGAAACCTTACAGTTTGGTGTTTCTGGTTTTTGTCGTTAGTGTGATTATCATTGCCAATAAAGGTGATCGTATGACTGCGTTTGACAAATTAAATCGTGCAGGTAAAGCAGGGGTTAACGCTACACTGCCCGCACCCACGGTTCCCAAACTCGATAGAGGTCTTATCAAGATTGCGGATTTGGTCAATGACTTGGAAGTTGTCATTCCGACGAATGCTGAATTCGTAGATACTTTGTCGGTGCGTTTGTTCATTGGTGACGATCCGCTGGATCCGGATAGCGTAGTGAGTGATGTACTGAAAGTTACAATCCCTGTGCCTGATGAATTAACGTTGCTTTTTAAGACTAGTAAATATCCGGCTGACGGGAGTGATGTAACCGTTAAGTTGGACTACTTCCTCTATGATGAAGCTTCGGAGGACGGACAAACATCCATCGGACCGGTGCAAGTACGCTTTGACCGCCGAGCTGCCGGGGGCGCCCAGCTGCCGCCGATCGCATTCAGCGATGATCAATTGAGTGGCATCACGGTCGCTGATCTGAATGCCGACGGTGATCTGGAAGTATTGGTAGACCCTTACTTGTACGCGGAGCTGGACGATACCATCGAGATGTGGCTGAGTGACTCGAATGCTCAGGACGATACCAAGTACCTACCCGACAGCTATGTTGTGGACCCGGCCAGCGAACCCACGCTGGTCAAGTTCCTGACGGATGACTTCGCCACCGCGGGCGATGGCAAACCGCTGTATTTCGCCTATCGGGTCACCGATTATGCCGGCAACGTCAGCCCGCGTTCCTTCGTCACGCGTATCCCCGTCTACATCAACTTGGCCGCCCTTGACGCGCCATTGGTACCGGAAGCCGACGACGGTCTGGTGACCTTTTCTGATGCCAATACCCATGTAGAGGTGCAGATCCCTACCTATGACGGCGTTGCCGTCGGCGATATGATCACTGTCATCTGGGAGGGCAGAGCCCAGCCGGCGGTGCCCATCACCAACGCGGCCGACGACCCCGTGCTGAGTGTTCTGGTGCCATTGGCCGAGGTTGCTGCGGGCGGTTACGCATCACGCAGTGTCAACGTCAGCTATAACATGGCGCACGGCAGCGATCCGGTCGTCTCTTCACCCGCTACCACGATCAAGGTCGACCTGAGCGGGCCGGGCGGTATCGTTGATCCGAACCCTGGTACGCCGGAGCATGAGAACCTGCGCCCAGCCGAAGTGCTTGTCAACGCGGGCAGCAGTCCGCTCAATGAAATCCTGCCGGGCGATTTCGGCAAGAATGCCACCGCCACGATTCGCCGGCAGGGCATCGACAACTCGGTGATCTGGCAGACGGACGATGTCATCCAGTTGTATTGGGGATCGATCGTATTACCCACTTCCGTGACCGTCGATGCGGTAAACGGGGGGGCCAATATTCCTTATCCAGTGCCCCATGCTGGCGTCATCGAAACCGAGGGTGTCGGTGATATTCCTGTCTACTATGAGATCACACGTGAGTTGGCGGGTGACAAGGGGCCTGTTCCTGTTACGGTGAGATCATCTATCCAGATCGTGAAAGTCGCATCTGTGGAGAGTTTGCCGGGTGGCCCTGCTGCATTGCTTCCGGGTGTATTCCCTGAGGCCAATGCCAATAATATCATCCCCCGTCAGATCGCCCTTGATGGTACGCCATTCAGGATTCCGCTGACGGGTGTGAGCAATATTGAACTGACCAAGAACCCTACAGTAAGTTACAACTTCGTCGGGATCCAGAGTGGTGATGCGACGGCGCCTCCTGTTCCGCCAGCCGCGCCAATTGAAGCCAGTCGGTTGAAAGCGGACAATGTGCCACTGACACAGCAACACCTTGATCAGGGCTACTTCGAAATCTCCATGCCCTATGCCCATATCCGCCTGATCTGCAGGAATGGCGCGACACTGGATTACACGCTGGCCAATCAGTACGGTTCAAAAGCTGCGCCGCAGAAGTTCGTTCGCTTCGCGTTGAACGTGGCGGGTGGTAGTTGCCCAGTGCTGTTCGGCACCGCCGCCGTTAGTTCAGTCCATCGCGCCCCCGTGAGCCTGCCGGCGATTGCCTTCAGCGATGCGCAGCGTCAAGGCATCAGCGAGGCCGATCTGGATGAAGGGTTGCTCAATACCTGGGTGAATCCCTACTTCGGGGGGGAGGCGGGAGACCGCATTGAAACGTGGCTGGGGACGTCCGAGGCAGCAAACTCCGGACAGTACCTGAAGCAGTTCGTCGCTGGGGATCCGGAGCAAAAGTCGCTGATTGCTTTCTCACGCCGTGACATGTTGACGCTGGGGAACAATCGCGTTCTGTACTTCGGCTATCGCGTTACCAACAAGGAAGGCGTGCAGAGCGAATTGTCGCGATTGGTGGGAATCGAGGTCACGGTGTCCGAAGAGTAGTCCGGAGTAGGGGGTGGTTGCCGCGCTTATCGGGGCAGCCACCTTCGGACCTGGACCCCTGGTATTGGGCCATGTAGGGTTTCTACGAAAAGTCGCCGAGCGGCGATCAGGCAAGGCGAACCCTTACTGGTTCGCCTTGCCTGTGTCTGAATCAGCAACAGGTACTGCTTATTGCAGCCCCAGGCGCTTGGCGAGTCTACTGAGGTTGGCGCGGTCCAGCCCCAGCTCGCGTGCTGCCGCTGCCCAGTTGTGGTGATGACGTTGCAGGCAGGCCTCGATCAGTTGTCGTTGATAAGCATCCAGCGCTTCGCGCAGGCCGCCGTCTGGCACGCGGATGGCCAGGGGGGGCGCTACCTGCGTCACAGTACCGGGCAAGGCGGCTTGGCGCAGGTCCAAATCATCGCTGCTCAAGGTCAGGATGCGCGGCCGCTGTGCATGCCGCCCCAGGGCCTTCAACGCCGATCGCCCGATCAGGTGTTCCAGCTCTCGCACATTGCCCGGCCAGTCGTAAGCCTCGAGCGCCGCCTGCGCCTCGGCGGCCAACCGCAGGCTACCGAGGCCCAGCCGCGAACGGTTCTGTTCGAGGAAATACCCCGCCAGTAACAGCACATCACGGCCGCGCTCGCGCAGCGGCGGCACCTGCAACGGGTACACGCTGAGCCGGTGATAGAAGTCGGCGCGGAACTGCCCGCTGCGCACCTCTTCGGCGAGGTCGCGGTTGGTGGCGGCGATCAGGCGCACGTCCACCTGGTGATCGCGGTCCGAGCCCAGGCGCTGCAACTGGCCGCTCTGCAACACCCGCAGCAGCTTGGCCTGCACCGCCAAGGGCAGTTCGCCGACCTCGTCGAGGAACAGCGTGCCGCCGTTGGCCAGTTCGAACTTGCCGCGCCGTTCGCCATGGGCGCCAGTGAAGGCACCGCGCACGTGGCCGAACAGTTCGCTCTCTACCAGGGTGTCGGGCAGGGCGGCGCAATTGAGGCTGATCAAGGGCTTGTCGGCGCGCTTGCTGGCGCGGTGCAGGGCTTGGGCCACCAGCTCCTTGCCGACACCGGTTTCGCCGGTGATCAGCACGGTCAGGTCACTGCCGCCAACCAGGCGGATCTCTTCGACCAGGCGCTTGTGCGCCTTGCTCTGGCCGATCAGTTCCTTGTCCTGGCCGCTGGCCTGGCGGTATACCTCGGCGCGCTGGTGCTCGTCTTCGGCGCGCAGGGCCAGGTGCTCGATGCGCTCGGCCACGGTGACAGTGGCGGCGGCCAGGCTGGCGAAGGCCTGCAGGGCGTCCAGCTCCAGGCTCTGGAACTGCCCGGCGGTGAGGGCGTCGAGGGTCAGCAGGCCCCAGGGCTGCTCGTCGACCATCAGCGGGCAGCCCATGCAGTCGTGCACTTGCAGGTCGACATGTTCGGCATCGACCAGGCCGTCGTAGGGGTCGGGCAGCGGGCTGTCGCTGGGGAAGCGGGTCGGCTCGGGGCGGCTGAGCAGGGCCTGGAAGCGCGGGTGCTCGCTGACTCGAAAGCGCCGGCCCAGGGTGTCGGGCGACAAGCCATCCACCGCCAGCGGTACCAGCCATTCGCCATCCAGGCGCAGCAGCGCCGCAGCGTCGCACGGCAACAGGTCGCGCATGGCCTGGAGCAGGCGGCGGTAGCGTTCCTGGTCGGGCAGGTCGCAGGACAGGTCGCTGACCAGGGGCAGCAGGGCGGTGAGCAGGGGCTTTGCAGTCATATGGACTCCATTTGGTCGAAATGACTATACGCCTGAGTGTGTCTTTTTGACACTTATATGCTCAAGAGCCTGATTTTATTGGCTTTTAAAGTTGGCACGATTGCTGATAAGTCAAAGGCAATCATTCGAAGCCAAAGGCTCAGGAGTTGCAGCAATGCTCAATGCCGAACAACGTGCAATCATCAAGGCCACTGTTCCTCTGCTGGAAAGCGGCGGCGAAGCGCTGACCACCCACTTCTACAAGATGATGCTCAGCGAGTTCCCCGAGGTACGCCCGCTGTTTAACCAGGCCCACCAGGCCAGCGGCGACCAGCCCCGTGCCCTGGCCAACGGCGTGCTGATGTACGCCCGCCACATCGACAAGCTTGAACAGCTCGGTGGCCTGGTCGGCCAGATCATCAACAAGCATGTGGCCCTGCAGATCCTCCCCGAGCACTATCCGATCGTCGGCAGCTGCCTGTTGCGCGCCATCGAGGAAGTGTTGGGCAAGGAGATCGCTACCCCTGAAGTGATCGCCGCCTGGGGCGCCGCCTACGGCCAGCTGGCCGACATCCTGATCGGCGCCGAAGAGGGCCTGTACAAACAGAAGGAGGAAGCCGCCGGCGGCTGGCGTGGTGCCCGCGAGTTCCGCCTGGTGCGCCGCGAGCAGGAAAGCAGCGAGATCGTCTCGTTCTACTTCGCCCCGGTGGATGGCAAGCCGGTGCTCAAGGCCGAGCCGGGCCAGTACATCGGCCTGCAGCTGTTCATCGATGGCCAGGAGCAGCGCCGCAACTATTCGCTGTCGGCGCTGTGCGACGGCGAGCAGTACCGCATCAGCGTCAAGCGCGAAGCGGGCGGCAAGGTGTCCAACTACCTGCATGACGGGCTGATGGTGGGCGACACCCTGCAACTGTTCCCGCCGGCCGGCGACTTCACCCTGGCGGCCAGCGACAAGCCGCTGGTACTGATCAGCGGCGGCGTGGGCATCACCCCGACCTTGGCCATGCTCGAGGCTGCGTTGAAAACCCAGCGCCCGGTGCACTTCATCCACTGCGCACGCAATGGTGCGGTGCATGCCTTTGCCGACTGGATTGACGGCCTGGCTGCGCGTCACCCGCAGCTCAAGCGCTTTTATTGCTATGCCGAGGATGACGGTAGCCAGGCGGCTGATGCCGTGGGCCTGCTGAACCAGGAGCTGCTGGCCGAGTGGCTGCCACGCGAGCGTGATGTGGATGCCTACTTCCTGGGGCCGAAGGGCTTCATGGCAGCGATCAAGCGTCAGCTCAAGGCGATTGGTGTGCCGGAAGGGCAGAGCCGTTATGAGTTCTTCGGGCCGGCGGCGGCGCTGGAGTGATGCACTGATGTCATCGCGGGGCAAGTCGCACCGGCGCACCGCCGCTCCCACGCTCAACCCGTGGGAGCGGGCTTGCCCCGCGATGGATTTCATCCCAATCGCTGCGGTTCGGCGTTCTGTCGGGCCGGCAGCACCCGGATGCTCCGGCCGTGGGTAATCGAGAACGAAGCGGACGATGACATTCGGCGCTGCCGGCCTGGCCGAGCGCCGAACCGCAGCGATTGGGCCCAGCCTCTCTTCTATATAAGGAAGTGATGAACGCGGTTACACCCGCCTTCATCTTTAATCCTCCTTTAATCACTGTATCCTTCACTCCCGAGTGTCGAGGGGCTTGTCCCTGTCCGGCGCTCGGGCTGCCGTGTTTTTTACGCGCGGCAGTGAACCGAAACCGACACGCTCGGTCCTAGGTCATCAATGGATAGCCGCGCTCACCGTTCCTCGACGCAGTCACAGGTCCACTCCAGCGTGTAGACTTGGCGCCCCTCGGGCAGCCAGCGCTGCCACTCTCCATCGAAGGAATCGGCAATGAACGAACTCTCATCGCGCCTGAACCGCGAACGGCGCTTTCTGGTGCTCCTCGGCCTGATCTGCCTGGCCCTGATCGGCGGTGCCCTGTACATGCAGGTGGTGCTGGGCGAAGCGCCATGCCCGCTGTGCATCCTGCAACGCTACGCCTTGCTGTTCATCGCGATCTTCGCCTTCATCGCCGCGGCCATGCCCGGGCGTAAAAGCCTGACCCTGTTCGAGGCGCTGGTGGTGCTGAGCGCCATCGGTGGCATCGTTGCAGCCGGTAACCATGTGTATATACTCGCCAACCCGATGGTCAGCTGCGGCATCGACACCTTGCAGCCGATCGTCGATGACCTGCCGCTGGCCAAGCTCTGGCCGCTGGCCTTCCAGGTCGACGGCTTCTGCTCGACGCCCTACCCACCGATTCTCGGTCTGTCGCTTGCCCAGTGGGCCCTGTTGGCGTTCGTGCTGACGGCCATCCTGGTGCCGCTGGGGATCTACCGTAACCGTCGCCACGAACGCACCGTTCGTTAGACCAAAGTCCTTGTTTGACCCAGGTCTATTGCGCGACGAGATAAGTAGGAAATCAGCCCCCAGGGTTGCTCTGGATCAACCCTCAGGCCTTGCGCTACAAGGGTTTCAGGGCTACTGCGCAGGGTGCGACAAACTGTCGCGAAGTTGATTTTTGGGGTGCTATTGTTACAGATTCTGTAAAGGACTGTTGCTCAATAAGTCATAGTCAATGGGGGGCGACCTATCTACAATCGCCCCCAATTTCCGTTCGGCACTGCTTGCGAGTCGCAGGATTGAAGGAAGCCGCAGCGCTTTCTTATTGCTGACTTCGTCAAGTTTCGCCCAACGGCGATCCGGGCGGACACCCCTCCGCGTTTTCCCGCACCAAATGGACTTGGTCTGAAGTACAGGCCGTTTGCCTACGAAACCATAAAGCACCGTATACGCGCTCGCGCCCAGGTCCAGCAGTCGGACCCCAGGCAGGGGCGAATTCGGGCTCGAATTGCTGACGCTTGGCAGGACGAAGTGTTGGCTACCAAAACACAAATTGCATTGAAGCAAGCTGATCTAGAGGTCGTGAGATGAGTAAAAAGCGTTACCCCAGACTGTTTGGCATATTGCCCTTTTTAGGCATGCTTTTACTCAGTGGGTGCAACTGGACCCTGCTCGACCCGAAGGGCCAGGTAGGCATTGAGCAGAAGAACCTGATCCTGATCGCCACCGGCTTGATGCTGCTGGTGGTCATTCCCGTGATCATCATGACGCTGGCGTTCGCCTGGAAGTACCGTGCTTCCAACAAGTCCGCCACCTACACCCCTGACTGGTCGCACTCGACCAAGATCGAGGCCGCGGTGTGGATCATCCCGATCCTGATCATCATCGCCCTGGGTTACGTCACCTACCACTCCACCCACAAGCTGGACCCGTACCGTCCACTGGATTCCGATGTGAAGCCGGTGCAGATCGACGTGGTCGCGCTGGACTGGAAATGGCTGTTCATCTACCCGGAACAAGGCATTGCCACGGTCAACAAGATCGTCTTCCCGGCCAACACCCCGGTCAACTTCCGCGTCACCTCGGACGCCGTGATGAACTCGTTCTTCATCCCGGGCCTGGGCGGCCAGATCTACGCCATGGCTGGCATGACCACCAAACTGCACCTGATCGCCAACGAGAACGGTGAGTTTGACGGTATCAGCGCCAACTACAGCGGCGCCGGTTTCACCGGTATGAAATTCAAGGCAACCGCCACTTCGCAAGCTGACTTCGATGCTTGGGTCGCTGAAGTGAAGGCCTCGCCGAAGAAGCTGGACAAGGCCGAATACGAAGCCTTGGCCAAACCAAGCGAGTACAACCCAGTCGCGCTGTACAGCGAGGCTCCGGCTGACCAGTTCCAGCGCATCGTCGACAAGTACGAAGGCATGAACCGCGGCAAGCCGGTCCACGAAGAAGCAGGCAGCAAAGACCTGGCCACCACCAAGGGTGTGGAATCGAGTATGCAACCAGCTGCCGGTGCAGAGGAGTAAGAGATGTTCGGTAAATTAACTCTGGAGGCGATACCGTATCACGAGCCGATAGTCATGGTGACGCTTGCCATGATCGCGCTCGGTGGTATCGCTGTCGTTGGTGCCATCACCTATTTCCGCAAGTGGACCTACTTGTGGACCGAGTGGCTGACCACGGTCGACCACAAGAAAATCGGCGTGATGTACATCATCGTCGCTATGGTCATGCTGCTGCGCGGCTTCGCCGACGCCATCATGATGCGTACCCAGCTGGCTGCCGCTACCGGTGGCTCCGAAGGCTACCTGCCGCCTGAACACTATGACCAGATCTTCACCGCCCACGGTGTGATCATGATCATCTTCATGGCGATGCCGTTCTTCACCGGCCTGATGAACCTCGCGGTTCCTCTGCAGATCGGTGCACGTGACGTTGCCTTCCCGTTCCTGAACTCCCTGAGCTTCTACCTGCTGCTGGCAGGCGTGCTGCTGGTCAACATCTCGCTGGGCGTTGGTGAATTCGCCAAGACCGGCTGGGTTGCCTATCCGCCGCTCGCGGGCATTCAGTACAGCCCTGGGGTGGGTGTCGACTACTACATCTGGGCGCTACAGCTCTCAGGCTTGGGTACGACGCTTACCGGCGTGAACTTCCTCGTCACCGTGATGAAGATGCGCGCACCTGGCATGAAGCTGATGGACATGCCGATCTTCACCTGGACCTGCACCTGGGCCAACGTGCTGATCGTCGCTTCGTTCCCGATCCTGACCGCCGCACTCGCCCTGCTGACCGTTGACCGTTATCTGGACTTCCACATTTTCACCAACGAGCTTGGTGGGAACCCGATGATGTACGTCAACCTGTTCTGGGCCTGGGGTCACCCTGAGGTTTACATCCTGATCCTGCCGGCCTTCGGCGTGTTCTCGGAAGTGACTTCGACGTTCTCTGGCAAACGCCTGTTCGGCCACCACTCGATGATCTACGCATCGGGCGCCATCGCCATCCTCGGCTTTGCGGTCTGGCTGCACCACTTCTTCACCATGGGTGCCGGCGCCAGCGTCAACACCTTCTTCGGCCTGGCGACGATGCTGATCTCCATCCCGACCGGTGTGAAGCTGTTCAACTGGCTGTTCACCATGTACCAAGGCCGTGTGCGCTTCACCGCACCGATGCTCTGGACCCTGGGCTTCATGGTCACCTTCTCCATCGGTGGCATGACCGGCGTACTGCTGGCCGTTCCAGGTGCTGACTTCGTTCTGCACAACAGCCTGTTCGTTATCGCTCACTTCCACAACGTGATCATCGGTGGCGCGGTATTCGGCTACATCGCCGGTTTCGCCTTCTGGTTCCCGAAAGCCTTCGGTTTCACCCTGAACGAGAAGTGGGGCAAAGCTGCCTTCTGGTTCTGGCTGTCGGGCTTCTACGTTGCGTTCATGCCGCTGTACGCCCTGGGCTTCATGGGCATGACCCGTCGTCTGAACCACTCCGACAACCCACTGTGGGAACCCTACCTGTACGTAGCCGTTGTCGGCGCCGTGCTGATCCTGTTCGGTATCGCTTGCCAGCTGATCCAGATCTTCGTATCGGTTCGCGACCGCAAAGACAACATGGACGTCACTGGCGACCCATGGGGCGGCCGTACCATCGAATGGTCCACTTCGTCGCCACCTCCGTTCTACAACTTCGCTCACATGCCTGAGAAAGTTGGCCTGGACGCCTGGCACGAAGCCAAGGAAGCCGGCGTTGCGTACAAGGCTCCGGCCAAGTACGAAGCGATCCACATGCCGAGCAACACGTCCACCGGTCTGTTCATGGGTCTGTTCCTGACCGTGTTCGGCTTCGCCTTCATCTGGCACATCTGGTGGCTGGTGGGTGCGAGCCTGGTTGCGACCATCGCGGTCTTCGTTCGCCACGCTGCACGTGACGACCAGGGCTACATGGTTCCGGCCGAAGAAGTGGCGCGCATCGAAGGCGAGCGCATGAAGGCGCTGGCCAAGGCTGGTGTACTGCCTGCCGGCGGCGCACGTGTCGAATCGTTTGAACGGGTGTAATCAATGTCCAGTCAAGTAATCCACGGTGCTGCTCATGGTCACGACCATGGGCACGACGAGCACCACCACGACTCGGGCCAGATGACCGTCCTCGGTTTCTGGCTGTACCTGATGACCGACTGCATCCTGTTTGCGTCGCTCTTCGCCACCTACGCGGTGCTGTCCGGCGGTTTCGCCGGCGGCCCGTCGGGTCACGACATCTTCCAGCTCGACTTCGTGCTGGTTGAAACCGCGTTCCTGCTGCTGTCCTCGATCACCTTCGGCTTCGCCATGCTGAAGATGTTCGACGGCAAGAAAGCAGGTGTACTGGGCTGGTTGGCTGTGACCTTCCTGTTCGGTGCTGGCTTCATCGCGATGGAAATCTACGAGTTCCATCACCTGATCGCTGAGGGCTACGGCCCGCAGCGCAGCGGCTTCCTGTCGGCGTTCTTCGCGCTGGTCGGTACCCACGGTCTGCACGTGACCGCCGGTCTGATCTGGATGGCGATCATGATGTACCAGATCAACAAGCACGGCATCACGCCGACCGCCAAGACCCGCATGAGCTGCCTGAGCCTGTTCTGGCACTTCCTCGACGTGGTCTGGATCTGCGTATTCACCGTCGTCTACCTGCTGGGGGTTCTGTAATGGCTAACGCACACGACACTCATCACGAAGGCAGCCACGGCAGCGTGAAGTCCTACATGATCGGCTTCGTACTGTCGATCATCCTGACCGCGATCCCGTTCGGCCTGGTGATGTACCCAAGCCTGCCGAAGAACCTGACCGTCCTGATCGTGGTGGCCATGGCCGTCATCCAGGTGGTAGTGCACCTCGTGTACTTCCTGCACATGGACCGCTCGAAAGAGCAGCGTTCCAACGTGTCGACGTTCCTGTTCACCGTTCTGGTAATTGCACTGCTGGTCGGCCTGTCGCTGTGGATCATGTTCAGCATCCACTTCGAAATGATGGCCAAGTGAGGTAAGACTGCATGTCCGTGAAGCACTTTATCCAAATCACCAAACCGGGGATCATTTTCGGTAACGTGCTTTCCGTGGCAGGCGGGTTCTTCCTTGCCGCGAAGGGCCAAGTGGACTTCGCCCTGTTCCTGGCAGTGGTGATCGGTACCTCCCTGGTGGTCGCGTCCGGATGCGTGTTCAACAACTGCATCGACCGTGACATCGACCACAAGATGGAGCGCACCAAGAACCGCGTCATGGTGCAGGGCGGCATGTCGCTGCCCCTCGCGCTGATCTACGCCACCCTGCTCGGGGTGGCCGGTTTCAGCCTGTTGTATGTGCAGGCCAACCCACTGTCGGCGTTCTGCGCCCTGGTTGGCTTCGTGGTCTACGTCGGTTTCTACAGCCTCTGGCTGAAGCGCAAATCGGTGCACGGCACCCTGGTCGGCAGCCTGTCCGGTGCCATGCCTCCGGTGATCGGCTACTGCGCCGTGAGCAACAGCTTCGACCTCGCTGCAGTGACCCTGCTGGTGATGTTCAGCCTGTGGCAGATGCCGCACAGCTTCGCCATCGCCATCTTCCGCTTCAAGGACTACAGCGCCGCCAACATCCCGGTCCTGCCGGTGGCGCGCGGTATCCTCGCGGCGAAGAAGCAGATCGTGCTGTACGTGCTGGCCTTCGTGCTCGCCACCCTGATGCTGACCCTGGGCGGCTACGCCGGCCTGGGTTACCTCGCCGTGGCAGCCGCCATGGGCCTGTACTGGCTGTACATGGCCTGGGGCGGCTACAAGGCCGAGGACGACAGCAAGTGGGCGCGCAAGGTCTTCGGCTTCTCCATCCTCACCGTCACCGCCCTGAGCGTGATGATGGGTGTGGACAGCCAGACCGCAGCCGATGTGCTGATGACCTACGCACGCTGATACAGCGGGCTGTTACCCGAAAAACCCCGGCCTTGGCGCCGGGGTTTTTTTATGCCTTGGTAAAAATTCATCGGGGCGTGGTTGACATCGTCACCCGCTTTGCAGGACTTTATCCGCCGCGGGTCAGGATGACCCGGCGGCACAATTGCCGCGTTTTCAGACAAAGGAATGTTCCATGACCGATTCGAGCCTCGCTCTTTCGGCGTATGGCGCGTTGTTGCGCCAACGTCACCCCGCTGCGCCCATCGACACCGCCCTCGCCATCCTGCACTGCCTGTTCAGTCGCCGCAGCCTGGCGCCCGGGCAGGATCCTGCGCTGGACGAGCTGGCCCTCGCGCCGCACCTGCCCAAGGTCCTGGCCGCCCTCGAGCAGGGTCAGCCGATCGAGATGGTGCTGCCGGCTTTCCCAGGCAAGTCGCCCAATCGCCAGAAGACCCTCGGCCCGCTGCCCGACCTGGCCGAGCACCACGCCATCGATGAATTGCACAGGCTTTGTGAAGAGATCCGCGCGCTGCACGCACCGGGGGCGGTGATCCATATCTGCTCCGACGGCTATGTGTTCTCTGACCTGGTGCGGGTGCCCGACGCCCATGTCCAGGCCTACACCGACGATATCCAGCGCTACGCCGACCAGCACTACCCGGGCCGGTTCACCCTGTTCGACCTCAAGGACGCCTACCCGCAACTGGGCTGCCTGGACTCCATGCGCGAAGAGCTGATGATCGAGCACGGCCAGTCGCTGCGTACGTTGCAGCAGCGCTTCGAGTCCGAGGACCACATGATGCTGATGTACTGCGGCATCCACCGTTTCCTGTCGGAGGACTACGCCGGCCTTGCCGACTTTGCCGGCATGAGCATGAACGCGGTGAAGAAAGTGGCCAAGCCTGCCTCCCAGCGGGTGATCCAGCGCAGCGAAGCCTGGAGCGCGCTGCTGCAGGCGCGCTACCCGCACTGCCTGCGCCTGTCGATCCACCCGCAACTGGCCGTGTCGAGCAAGATCGGCATCCGCCTGGTGCCCACCAGCGACCTGTGGCGCACGCCCTGGCACTCGGTGGCGATCAAGCGCCGTGGCGTGGTTACCCTCGAGCGGCGCAGCAATGTCGACGAGCGCTATAGCCGCCTGGTGTTCCGTCGCGGTCGCCCCTGCCATTACGCGAGCGTGCAGTGATGGCGCGGTTGAGCGAAGCGCAAGCGGTGCTGTTCGACCTGGACGGCACCCTGGTGGACACCCTGCCGGACATTGCCTGGTGCCTCAATCAAGTACTGGCGCAGCACCAGTTGGCCGCGTTGCCCGAGGCACGCGTGCGCGCCCTGGTCGGCGGTGGCGTGGCCGCGATGATCGAACAGGTGGCGAGGGAGCAGGGGGCGTCGCACGCCGGGCGCCTGCTGGCTGACTACAGTGCCTGTTACCGTCAGCACCTGGTGCAGTTCTCGCGCCCCTATGCCGGGATCGAACGGCTGCTCGAAACCCTCACGGCGCGCGGCTTGCCCATCGCCGTGGTCACCAACAAGGCCCACGCCTTGGCCTTGCAAGTGCTGGAGCGGCTGCTGCCGGCCACGGCCTTTGCCGCGGTCATGGGGCACCAACCGGGGCAGCCGCTCAAGCCCGCTCCCGACGCTGCGCTGCTGGCTGCCGAGCGGCTCGGCGTGGCACCCGTGCATTGCCTGTTCGTCGGCGACACACCGGTCGACCTGCTGACGGCGCACGCTGCCGGCATGCCGGTGGTCGCCGCAGGTTGGGGTTATGGCGAGCCCGAGACGCTGCGTGCCCACGGCCCGCAGCTGTACTGCCAGACCCCCGACCAGTTGCTCGCGGCCTTGCGCCCGACAGCTGTTTCCCCCTTGAGCCAATCCATGGAACTGGCCGGCTCGTTGTAACACCACCAAAGGACGACACACAGATGCATGATCAAGACAGCTGGATCGCAGCCGTCAGCCAGGTGCTGGACGGTTATCTGCTCAAGGCCGAGGGCGATCGCTTCGCCGACAGCGGCAAGGCGCAACTGGCCCAGAGCCTGGCTCGCTGCTTCGAACGTGGCGAGCCGCTGCGCATGGTGCTGCCGGGCTTCCCCTGCAAATCGCCGAACGATCGCGACAAAACCTTCGGCGTGCTGCCGGACTACGGCGAGGTGATGGCCATCGAACGTCTCGACCGCCTCGGCCAGGAGATCGCCGCGCTGCACGCACCGGGTTGCGAGATCGTCATCCTCAGCGATGGCACCACCTTCAACGACATCGTCGGCGTGCCCGACGAGGTACGCCGCGCCTACAACCAGGCCCTGCGCAGCCTGTGCGTCACCCACTGCATCCGCTGGGTGAGCATGGAAGACCTGTTCCCCCAGGCCAGCAGCCCCGAGACGCTGCGCGCGACCTTGGTCAAGCAGGCGCGCCTGCCATGGAAGAACGTCGAGGCGTTGATCGAGCACTGCCAGGGCGACGAAACCCTGGCCCGCAGCCACGACAAGCTGTGCAGCCACCTGTACAACGATTTGCGCCTGTGTTGCGAGCCCGGCCAGGACCAGGACGAGCATCTGCGCCAGCTCTCCTACAAGGCCTACCAGATGATGCTGCGCGGGCAAGCGCTCAATGCGGCGGTCGATCGCTTCTTCCCCGAGCACATTCGCCTGTCGGTGCATCAGTACGACAACGCCGGGCCCAAGTTCACCCTGGCCCTGGCCGAGGGGTTGAGCCATGTCGTCAGCCCCTGGCACGCGGTGCCGGTGCGCCAGCTCGATGGCGGCCAGTCGCTGCGTGGCCGTGCCGAAATCGACAACGCTCGGCATGTGCAGGTGACCTGGCAAGGGCGGCCGTGGCTGCTGCATGAAACCAGCGGCGAGGCGCTGGAGGGCTACCGCTTCGAACTGCAGAAACTGCCGCTGTTCGGCCTGGTGGTCAGCGCCCCCACGGGGGAGGGGCCACAACGGCTGGCCACCGAGACCTTGCAGGCGCTGGTGCGCAGTTTCGGCTTCGTCTGCCTGAAGGGCTGCGAGTATCCCGAGCAGGGCGAGTTCGCCGCCGACTGCGCGCGCTTCGGCACCATCTACCGCTGGGCCTTTGGCGAGGTGCACGTGGTCAAGCCGGCCGAGCAGCCCCAGGGCGTGGTGCATTCGCTGGAGAAGACGCCGCTGCACTGGGACCTCAACCTGCTGCCCGACAGCGACCCGCTGGTGCAGCGCGACCCCAAGTTCTGCGCCCATACCTTCATGCTCTACTGCAAGACGCCGCCGCAACCCGGGGAAGGGCAGACCACCATCGTCGACAGCCGCAACGCCCTGCGTCAGGTCGGGCTCGAGGTGGCCCGGCAATGGCAGGGCGTCGACATCACCTACTACACGCGCATGACCTATTTCGGCGGTTCGCCACGTACCTATCCGCTGGTGGACCGCGACCCGCGCACGGGCGAGCCGGTGCTGCGTTACCAGGAAGGGTGCGAGTCGTCGCTGCAGACCCTCGAGCAGCAGGTGCAGGGCGGTGACGAGGCCTATCAGCGCCAGTTGATCGAACAGCTCGACGGGCTGGTGTACGACCCGCAGTGCCTGATCGCCCACGAATGGGCGGCGGGCGACCTGGTGCTGATCGACAACTACCAGACCCTGCACGGGCGCCTGCCCATGAGCGCGGCCTCGGCTTCGCGCGAGTTGTGGCGGGTGCAGGTTTATTGATTCATTGACCTGCCTGTGGGAGCGAGTTTGCCCGCGAGTTCGAGGGTGAATCCAGCGACGCATTCGCGGGTAAACCCGCTCCCACAGGGGACTCGTCAATTTTGAATTTTCTGTTTTTTCAAACTATGCGCCTGAAAAGTTTTGGAAAAACAGAAAATTATCCTTTGCGAAATTTACTTGGCGGGATTATCTTCTGATTCGGCCGCCGCAGCGGCCAACGTCGCTCGGACGGTTCCGGGCGCTTACGTCTCCAGAGGAAACCATGGCCAATCCAGGTTCGCCGCGCCGTTTCGCGCGCATCGATCGTCTGCCCCCTTACGTCTTCAACATCACCGCCGAGCTCAAGATGGCTGCCCGCCGCCGTGGCGAGGACATCATCGACCTGAGCATGGGCAACCCCGATGGCGCCACCCCGCCGCACATCGTCGAGAAGCTGGTGCAGGTCGCCCAGCGCGAAGACACCCATGGCTATTCCACCTCGCGCGGTATCCCGCGCCTGCGTCGGGCCATCTCCAACTGGTACAAGGACCGCTACGAGGTCGAGATCGACCCGGAGAGCGAAGCCATCGTCACCATCGGCTCGAAAGAGGGCCTGGCGCACCTGATGCTTGCCACCCTCGACCAGGGCGACACCGTGCTGGTGCCCAACCCCAGCTACCCGATCCACATCTACGGCGCGGTGATCGCCGGCGCTCAGGTGCGTTCGGTGCCGCTGGTGCCGGGCGTGGACTTCTTCAACGAGCTGGAGCGGGCGATCCGCGAGTCGATCCCCAAGCCGAAGATGATGATCCTCGGCTTCCCGTCCAACCCCACTGCCCAGTGCGTCGAGCTGGATTTCTTCGAGCGCGTGGTGGCCCTGGCCAAGCAGTACGACGTGCTGGTGGTGCACGACCTGGCCTACGCCGATATCGTCTACGACGGCTGGAAGGCGCCGTCGATCATGCAGGTGCCGGGGGCCAAGGACATCGCGGTGGAGTTCTTCACCCTGTCCAAGAGCTACAACATGGCCGGCTGGCGGATCGGCTTCATGGTCGGCAACCCGGAGCTGGTCAGCGCCCTGGCACGCATCAAGAGCTACCACGACTACGGCACCTTCACCCCGTTGCAGGTAGCGGCCATCGCCGCCCTGGAAGGCGACCAGCAGTGCGTGCGCGACATCGCCGAGCAGTACCGCCAGCGCCGCAACCTGCTGGTCAAGGGCCTGCACGAGATGGGCTGGATGGTCGAGAACCCTAAAGCGTCGATGTACGTATGGGCCAAGATCCCCGAACAGTACGCACACCTCGGTTCGCTGGAGTTTTCCAAGAAGCTGCTGGCCGAAGCCAAGGTCTGCGTGTCGCCAGGCGTCGGTTTCGGTGACTACGGCGATGACCATGTGCGCTTCGCCCTGATCGAGAACCAGGACCGCATTCGCCAGGCCATTCGCGGCATTCGCCAGATGTTCCGTGCTGATGGGCTGACCAGCAAGTAAGCAGGCCTGGCCTGATCGCGGGGCAAGCCCGCTCCCACGCCTTGCATCGCTTGCGTGGGAGCGGGCTTGCCCCGCGATGCGTTTACGCCGATCAGCGGCGATCTTTTTTTCATTCCCCCTCTTCTCAGCCAGTCGCGCCTGGATTACAAATAGCGCCGCGGGCGCTCGCCCCGATAACAACAACCTCCCTCCCTGGTCATCATGTCCGAACAGAACCCTTGCCTGACCTGCGGCGCCTGCTGCGGCTACTTTCGTGTGTCTTTCTTCTGGGGTGAATGCCAATCGGCCGGTGGCCTGGTGCCCGACGACCTGGTGGTGCAGATCAACCCCACCCGCGTCGCCATGATCGGCACCGACGCCAAGCCCTGCCGCTGTACCAGCCTGGGCGGCGAGATCGGCAAGCAGGTCGCCTGCGGCATCTACGAGAACCGCTCGAGCCCCTGCCGTGAATTCGAAGCATCCTGGGAGCATGGCGTGCACAACCCCAGCTGCGACGACGCCCGTGCGGCCTACGGCCTGCCACCCCTGACACCGCCTGGCGCCAACGAGCCGCATTGGCCGGATGACGGCGCCGAGGTTGCCTGAGGCCCAGGCGAAACGGTGAAGCGGTCACATTCTGGCGATTGGCCATGACCGCTTGTCGGATGGATCCAATCGCCACTGCGCTGCAACCCGCGTAGTTCGTACTGCCTCGAAATAGTATTAACACCATTTGACCGCCCCAAGCGGCGTGCTGTCCGTGCTTGAGCGGCTACACATTTCCACAAAGGAACTTGTAGCCAGGGTCAGGCGTTTCGGCCGGCGTATGTCGCGCTCCTGCATCACCGCGATACACGTATTCAAGGACTGAATGACCTGATCCACGAAGGAGCTCTCCGTGGACAGAAGTGTCGCCGCCCGTTTGCCTGCCCGTCTCTCGCAATTGTCCCTGGCTGTCAGCCTGGTTGTCGGGGGCATGGCCCTTTCCCTCACCAGTGAACAGGCGCTGGCCGTCTGTAGCGCGGCGGGGTCCACGATCACCTGCAACGGCGCGGCCAACCCGCTGGCGCCGAGCTATACCAACGGCGGCAGTGGCCTCACGGTCAACGTCAACCCAGGCGCCACCCTGGGGACGCTGCTGGGGGTGGGCGGCACCTCGTTGTCGCTGGCCGGCAACAACAACACCTTGAACAACTCCGGCATCATCGACCCGACCTTGCTGGGGTTGCTGAGCATTCAGTCCAGTGCGGTGCTGATCGGCAACACCGGCACCGGCAGCACCCTCAACATCAACAACAACGCCACGGGCGTGATCAAGGGCACGGGTGCCTTGCTTGGCGCGAGCCTGTTCAACCTCACGGGCATGGCGCTGGATGCGCGCAACGGTGCAGGTGGCACCACCACCATTACCAACGCCGGCAGCATCGGCTCCTCGGCGCTGGCCAGCCTGACCCTGGTGAGCGAGGACACCCCGGTGATCGCCGTGACCGGCGGCGGCACGGTGAACTTCACCAACACCGGCACCGTCCTCGGCCGTGCAGCCTTCGAGGCCTCTGCTACCGGCAACACCTTCACCAACGCCGGCACCCTCACCGGCAGCCTGTCGATGGGCGCCAACAGCACCAACCGCTTCAACGCCATCACCGGTTCCAATGTCGGCGCGGGGCTGGGTGTCGGCGTGGCCCTGCTGGTCACCAGCAACCCCAACCTCGCCTACGCGGCAGCGGGCAAGATCGACGGCGGCGCCGGTGGTACCAACACCCTGGCGCTGCAAAATGCCATCGGCGGCGGCAGCGGCACCAGTGGCAGCGGTACCATCAACGCCAGCAACTACATCAACTTCAACCGGCTGATCGTCGACAGCGGCACCTGGAGCTTGCTCGGCCAGGTGCTCAACGGCACCACCCTGACCACCCTGAATGGCGGCCAGGTCAACTTCGACAATTCCAGCGCGTTCGGCAGTGGTGCCATTACCGTCAATGGCGGCGGCCTGGCAGGCACCGTTGGCGGGCTGAGCCTGAGCAACGCGCTGACCCTGAACGCCGGCCTGAACGTCGGCGGCGCCACCGACATGGCCCTCAATGGGGTGGTCAGTGGTGTTGGCGGGCTGACCAAGACCGGCGCCGGCCTGCTCACCCTCGGCGGCACCAACACTTACAGCGGCGGCACCATCCTCACCGCCGGCGGCCTCAACCTGACCAGCGCTGCGGCGCTTGGCACCGGCGGGCTCACCGTCAACGGCGCCGGCAGCCTGCAAGGCAGCGTGCCGCTGGTGCTGAACAACGCCGTGGCACTCAACGCCGCCCTCAGCCTGCCTGGCAGCAACGCCCTGACCCTGGGCGGCGTGCTCAGCGGCAGCGGTTCGCTGGTCAAGAGCGGCAGCGGCAACCTGACCCTCAACGGCGTCAACACCTTCAGCGGCGGCACCACCCTGGCCAACGGCACCCTCACCCTGGGCAACAGCAACGCCCTGGGCACGGGAGCCCTGGGCCTCACCGGCAACGCCAGCCTGGACACCACGGCGGCGATGTCCCTGGGTAACACCATCAACCTGGGCAGCAGTGCCCTGACCTTGACGGGCAACAACGCACTCACCCTGGGTGGCGTGATCGGCGGCACTGGCAGCCTGGTCAAGAACGGCGCCGCCGACCTCACCCTCAACGGCGTCAATACCTACAGCGGCGGCACCAGCCTGGCCGCTGGCAAGCTTACCGTCGGTAACAGTGCCGCGCTGGGTACCGGTGCCCTGGCCTTGACCGGCAACGCCAGCCTCGATGCCAGCACCGCTGTCAGCCTGGGCAATGCGATCAACCTGGGCGCCAACACCCTCAACCTGCTGGGCACCAGCGCCACCACCCTGGGCGGGGTGATCAGCGGCACTGGCGCGCTGGTCAAGAACGGTGCCAGCGACCTGGCCCTGAACGGCAACAACACCTTCAGCGGCGGCCTGACGCTCAACAACGGCAAGCTTACCGTCGGCCACAGCAACGCGCTGGGCGGCGGCGCACTGACCCTGGGCGGCAATGCCAGCCTCGATGCCAGCACCGCAGTCAGCCTGGGCAATGCCGTCAACCTCGGCGCCAACACCCTCAGCCTGCTGGGCACCAGCGCCACCACCCTGGGCGGGGCGATCAGCGGCACCGGCGCTCTGGTGAAGAATGGCAGCGCCGGCCTGACCCTCAGCGGCAACAACACCTTCAGCGGTGGCACCACACTCAACGCCGGGCAACTGATCCTGGGCCACAACAACGCCCTGGGTACTGGCGCGCTGACCCTTGGCGGCAATGCCGGGCTCGACGCCAGCACTGCGGTCAACCTGGGCAACGCCATCAACCTGGGGAGCAACACCCTGACCCTGGCAGGAAGCAACGCCACCACCCTGGGCGGGGTGGTCAGCGGCAGCGGCGCCCTGGTCAAGAACGGCAGCAGCAACCTCACCCTGGGCGGTGCCAACACCTTCAGCGGTGGCCTGACCCTCAACGCCGGCACCCTGACCCTGGCCGACGCCGCCGCGCTTGGTACCGGGGGCTTGACCGTCGGTGGCGCCGCCACGCTGAGCAACACCGTGGCCATGACCCTGAACAACGCCGTCAGCCTGGGCGGCAACCTGACCGTGGCCGGGGCCAACAACCTGAGCCTGGCCGGCAACATCAGTGGCGCTGGCGGGTTGATCAAGAACGGCGCAGGCAGCCTGACCCTCAGTGGCAACAACTCCCAGAGCGGCACCACTTCGCTCAACGCCGGCACCCTGGTGCTCGGCAGCAACACCGCGCTCGGCACCGGCGCGCTCAACGCCGCCGCCAACACCACCCTCGACAGCAGCGTGGCCGGGCTGAGCCTGGCCAACAACCTCAACCTGGCGGGCAACCTCAACCTGGCCGGCAGCAACGACCTCACCCTTGGCGGTGTGGTTGCCGGCGTCGGCGGCCTGACCAAGAACGGCGCCAGCACCCTGACCCTCAACGGCGCCAACACCTATGTCGGCGCCACCAACCTCAACGCCGGGCGCATCGTGGTCGGCGGCAACACCGCGCTGGGCAGCGGCGCGCTCAATGCCGCCGCCGGCACCAGCCTGGATGCCAGCAGCGCGGTCAACCTCGCCAATGCCGTCAACCTGGCCGGTGCCCTGACCATCGGCGGTGGCGCCAACCTCGGCCTCGGTGGCCTGATCAGCGGTGCCGGCAGCCTGGTCAAGAACGGCAGCGCGCTGCTGACCCTGTCCGGCCCCAATGCCTACCTGGGCGGCACCACCCTCAACGCCGGTGGCCTTGTGCTGGGCAACGGCGCCGCCTTGGGCGCAGGCAAACTGACCGTGGCGGGTGCAGGCAGCCTCGATACCAGCGCCGCGCTCAGCGTCGGCAATGCCATCACACTGGACGCCGACCTCACCCTTGGCGGCAGCAACAACCTGGTCCTGGGCGGTTTGATCGATGGCACCGGCCAGTTGATCAAGAACGGCGCTGCCACCGTCACCCTCAACGGCCTGAACACCTACACCGGCGGCACCGTGCTCAACGCGGGTGGCCTGGTGCTGGGCAGTGGCAGCGCCATCGGCAGCGGCGCCCTGACCGTGGGCGGCGCGGCCTCCCTGGACAACAGCACCGCCATCAGCCTGGGCAACAATGTCGCGCTCAACGCCAACCTCACCCTGGGCGGCAGCAACGCCCTGACCCTCGGCGGCGTGCTCAGCGGGGCAGGGCAGCTGATCAAGAACGGCCTCGCCACCCTGACCCTCAATGGCGTCAACACCTACACCGGTGGCACCACCCTCAATGCCGGTGGCGTGGTCATCGGCAACGGCAACGCCCTGGGCAGTGGCGCCTTGAACGTGACCGGTGCCGCCAGCCTCGACAACAGCGCCGTGCTCAACCTCGCCAATAACATCGGCCTGGGCGCCAACCTGACCCTGGGCGGCAGCAACGACCTCACCCTGAGCGGGGTGATCAGTGGCACGGGCGGCCTGATCAAGAACGGCCTGTCCGACCTGACACTGGCCGGCAACAACACCTTCAGCGGCGCCATCGACCTGCTCGGCGGCAGCCTCACCACCGTCGGCACCGGCGCTTTGGGCAATGCCTCGGCGCTCAATGTCGGCGCCGGTGCCAGCCTCAACCTCGGCAACAGTGCCACCGTCGGCGGCCTGAGTGGCGCCGGCACGGTGAACGTGGCGAGCGGCGGCAACCTGAGCGTGGGCGGCAACAACCTCAACAACGTCTTCAGCGGCGTGCTGGCTGGCGCGGGCGGGCTGGTGAAGAACGGCAGCGGCAGCCTGGAACTGTCCGGCGTCAGCGTGCTGGCGGGCAATACCACGGTCAATGGCGGCCTGCTCAACGTCAGCGGTGCCTTGGCCAGCGCCAACGTGCAGGTCAACAGCGGTGCCAGCCTGGGCGGCACCGGCAGCCTGGTGGGCGCCGTGGACATCGCCAATGGCGCGCACCTGCTGGCCAACAGCGGCGCCACCCTGAGTACCGGCTCGCTGACCCTGCACAGCGGCTCGATCCTCGATTTCGGCCTGGCCGGGCCGTCCACCGGCGGCACCGCGCTGGTCAACGTCAATGGCAACCTGACCCTCGACGGCACCCTCAATGTCAGCGACCTCGGCGGCTTCGGCGTGGGTATCTATCGCCTGTTCGACTACACCGGGGCGCTGGTGGACAACGGCGTGGTGTTCGGCGCCATACCCGGCAGCGTGTTGCCCGGCGACCTGCAGGTGCAGACCAGCGTCGGCAGCCAGGTCAACCTGCTGGTCGGCGGCGCGGCCGGCGGCGTGCAGTTCTGGGATGGCGGCCAGACCGTCGCCAACGGCTCGGTCGATGGCGGTACAGGCACCTGGAGTGCCGGCGGCAGCAACTGGACCAACGTCAACGGCACGCTCAACAGCGCCTGGGGCGGTGACTTCGCCATCTTCCAGGGTACGGCGGGCGATGTGACCCTGGTCGGTACCCAGGCCGCCACCGGCCTGCAGTTCGTCACCAACGGCTACCGCCTGATCGGCGCCGGTGGCCTGGACCTGGTCAACGGCAGCAACGGCGCTTTCGCTGTGCGTGTCGACCCAGGCGTCACCGCCACGCTCAACGTTGGCCTGTCCGGCAGCGGCCAGCTGGCCAAACTCGACAGCGGCACGTTGGTGCTCAACGGTGCCAACAGCTACACCGGCGGCACCCTGCTCAACGGTGGGTCGCTGGTGGTCGGCAGCAACACCGCCTTGGGCACCGGCTCGGTCAGCACCGCAGCGGGCACCAGCCTGGACAGCAACACCGCCGTCACCCTGGGCAACGCCTTCACCCTCAACGGCGCGCTGACCGTGGCCGGCAGTGCCGACCTTGGCCTGGCCGGAATCGTCTCGGGCAACGGCAGCCTGATCAAAGCAGGCGGCGCCAACCTTACCCTGGGCAACGCCAACACCTACAGCGGCGGCACCACCCTCGGCGCCGGCACCCTGACCCTGGGCAACGCCCAGGCACTGGGCACCGGTGGCCTCACGGTCAGCGGGGCTTCCAGCCTGACCAGTACCGGCGACTTCAGCCTGTCCAACAGCATCGCGCTGAACGCCAACCTCACTCTGCCGGGCACCAGCAACCTGACCCTCAACGGCGTCGTGAGCGGCACCGGTGGGCTGGTCAAGTCCGGCAGCGGCACCCTCACCCTCAACGGCAGCAACAGCTACCAGGGCATCACCAGCCTCAACGGCGGCACGCTTGTCGTGGGCAGCAACACCGCGCTGGGCACCGGCGCACTGAATGCCGTAGGCGGTACCACCTTGAGCAGCAACGCCAACGTAACCCTGGCCAACCAGATCAACCTGGCCGGCAACCTGACCCTTGCCGGTGCCCAGAACCTGACGTTGGGCGGCAATATCAACGGTGTCGGCGGCCTGACCAAGACCGGCAGCGGCATCCTGACCCTGAACGGGACCAACGGCATCCTGGGCAACACCAACCTCAATGCCGGCACCCTGGTGCTCGGTAACGCCAGCGCCCTCGGCCTGGGCCAGCTCAACGCGGCTGCTGGCACCACACTGGACAGCAACACCGCGCTGAACATCGGCAATACCGTCAACCTTGGTGGCAACCTGACCATTGCTGGCAGCAACGACCTGGGTCTGGGCGGTCTCGTCACCGGTGCCGGCAGCCTGACCAAGAACGGTGCCAGCAACCTGACCCTCAGTGGCGCCAACACCCTCACCGGCGGAGTGACCCTCAACGCCGGCACCCTGACCCTGGGCAACAACCAGGCGCTGGGCACCGGAACCCTCACCGTCGGCGCCGCCGCCAACCTGGCCACCCTCGGCGCGCTGACCGTGGCCAACCAGGTGTTGCTCAACGGCAACCTGAACCTGACCGGCAACAATGACCTGGCGCTGAACGGCGTGATCAGCGGCAGCGGTGGCCTGAGCAAGACCGGCACCGGCAACCTGACCCTCGGCGCCGCCAACACCTACCAGGGCACCACCACCCTCGGGGCCGGTACCCTGACCCTGGGCAACAACACGGCGCTGGGCTCGGGCAACCTGGCGGTGACCGGCAACAGCACACTGGCCAGCAGCGGGGTGCTGCAGGTGGCCAACGCCATCGGCCTTGGCAGCGGTACCACCCTTGGCGTCAGCAATACCCAGGCGCTGACCCTCAACGGCGTCATCAGTGGTGATGGCGGCCTGAACAAACTGGGCAGTGGCCAACTGATCCTCAACGGCAACAACACCTACACCGGCGGCACCGCGCTGCAAGCCGGCAGCCTGCTGCTGGGCAATGCCGGCGCCCTGGGCAGCGGCGCGCTGAACGTGAACGGTGCCGCCACCCTCGATACCAGCCTGGCGCTGGCGCTGGGCAACGCCATCAACCTGGCTGGCGGCAACCTCACCCTCGGCGGCAGCCAGGCGCTGACCCTCGACGGTGTAGTCAGTGGCACCAACAGCCTGATCAAGAATGGCGCCGCCACCTTGACCCTCAACGGCAACAACACCTACAGCGGCGGCACCACGCTCAACGGCGGCACCCTGGTGGTGGGCAGCAATACCGCCCTGGGCACCGGTGCCCTGAGCACTGGCGCCAATACCAGCCTCGATGCCAGCGGCGCGGACGTTACCCTGGCCAACGCCGTGCACCTGGGGGGCCTGCTCAATGTGCTGGGCAGCGCCGACCTCACCCTCAACGGCGTGCTCGATGGCGTCGGCGGCTTGAACAAGTCGGGCGCTGCCACCCTGACCCTCAATGGCGCCAACAACTACCTGGGTGGCACCACCCTGAACGCCGGCCAGCTGGTGGTCGGCAACGACAACGCGCTGGGGCAGGGCGCCCTGACCGTCGCCGGGGCCTCGACCCTGAGCGCCGGCAGCAACGTCAGCCTGGCCAATAACATCACCCTCAACGCCGGCCTGACTGTCGCTGGCGCCAACGACCTGACCCTCAACGGTGTGCTCAACGGCACCGCCGGGCTGACCAAGAACGGCAACGGCAACCTGACCCTCAACGGCAACAACGGTTACCAGGGCGGCACCCAGCTCAATGCCGGACGCCTGACCCTGGGCAGCAGCGGCGCCTTGGGCACCGGCACCCTCTCGGTCAGCGCCGATGCCATCCTGGCCAACAGCGCGCCCATGGCCCTGGGCAACACCATCGCCCTGAGCAACAACGCCAACCTGACCTTCGCCGTCGACAACGCGCTGATCCTCAGCGGTGACCTCAGTGGTACCGGCAACCTGATCAAGACCGGCGTCGACGACCTCACTCTGGTCGGCACCAAGACCTTCACCGGCGACGTCGATATCCAGGCCGGCTCCCTTACCACCCTGGGCAGCGGCGTGCTGGCCAACGTCGATAACCTCAATGTCGGCGCCAGCGGCCAGCTCAACCTCAATGGCAACGCCAGCCTCGGCAGTCTGACCGGCAGCGGTCAGGTCGATGTCGGTATCGGCAGCGTCCTGAGCCTGGGCAGCAACAACCTAAGCAACACCTTCGCCGGCAGCCTCAACGGCCTCGGCGGCCTGACCAAGGTCGGGACCGGCACTCTGACCCTGACCGGCATCAGCAACCTCGCCGACAACACCAACGTCAATGGCGGCACCCTGAAGGTCGATGGCACCCTGGGCAGCAACCTGCTGACCGTCGCCAGCGGCGCCACCCTCACCGGCAGCGGCAACGCCAACGCCACGGTCATCATCAGCAATGGCGGGCATCTGGCCGGCACGAGCGGCAGCACCCTGGGCCTGGGTTCGCTGGTGCTCAACAGCGGTTCGATCGTCGATGCCGGGCTTGGCTCGCCCGCCACCGGTGGTACCGCACTGTTCAACGTCGGCGGCAACCTGACCCTCGACGGCACTCTCAACGTCAGCAACATCGGCGGCTTCGGCAACGGCGTGTACCGGATCTTCGACTACGCAGGCGCGCTCACCGACAACGGCCTGGACTTCGGCAACCTGCCCTTTGGCTTCGGCCTCGGCGACCTGAGCCTGCAGACCAGCCTGGCCAACCAGGTCAATCTGCTGGTCAGCGCCAGTGGCCAGAACATCCTGTTCTGGGACGGCAGCGATACCACCGCCAACGGCCAGGTCAACGGCGGCACCGGCACCTGGAACGCCGGCAGCAGCAACTGGACCGACCTCAACGGCGCCACCAACAGCGCCTGGAACGGCAGCTTCGCGGTATTCCAGGGCACTGCCGGCGATGTCACCGTGGTGGGCCCGCAAGCCATCAATGGCATGCAGTTCGTCAGCAACGGCTACCGCCTGCTGGGCGGTGCCGGCGGTGTGCTGAACCTGGTCAACGGCAGTAGCGGCGACACCAGCGTGCGCGTCGACCCGGGTGCCATCGCGACCCTCGACGTGGCCCTGGCCGGCAGCGGCAAGCTGAACAAGCTCGACACCGGCACCCTGGTGCTCAATGGCAGCAACAGCTACAGCGGCGGCACCACCCTCAGTGGTGGCACGCTGATCGTCGGCAGCGACAGTGCCTTGGGCAGCGGCGTGCTGAGCACCACGGCGGGTACCACCCTGGACAGCAACAAGACCGTGGCACTGGGCAACGCCATCAGCCTGGCCGGGCCGTTGAACATCGCCGGCAGCAACGACCTGGCGCTCAATGGCGACATCAGCGGCAGCGGCGGCCTGGTCAAGGCCGGCAACGCCAGCCTGCTGCTGGCCGGCAACAACACTTACAGCGGCAACACTGCGCTCAACGCCGGTACCTTGATCGTCGGTTCCAACACGGCGCTGGGCAGCGGCGCGCTCAATGCGGCTGCCGGCACCAGCCTGCAGAGCAGCCAAGCCGTGACCCTGGCCAACAACGTCAACCTGGCGGGCCTGTTCAACGTGCTGGGCAGCAACGACCTGACCCTCGGCGGCACCCTGGCGGGTACCGGGAGCCTGGTCAAGAGCGGCGCCTCGGCGTTGACGCTCAGTGGCGCCAATACCTACAGCGGTGGTACCGAGCTGCAGGCGGGCACGCTGGTGGTCGGCAACAACGCAGCGCTCGGCAGTGGTGGCCTGAGCGTCACCGGCAACGCCAACCTCGACAGCAGCAGCGCGGTCACCCTGGGCAACCCGGTCGCGGTCAGCGGCACCTTGAACGTGCTGGGCAGCAACGACCTGCAACTGGCCGGCGTGCTCAGCGGCAACGGCACCCTCAACAAGACCGGCCTGGCCGACCTGACCCTGTCGGGCAACAACACCTTCAGCGGCATCATCAACCTGCTCGCCGGCAGCCTCAGCACCCTCGGCACCACGGCCCTGGGCAGCCAGAGCGAGCTCAATGTCAGCAGCGGCGCCACCCTCAACCTGGACGGCAACACCACCCTGGGCGACATCGGTGGCAGCGGCGCCATCCAGATCGCCGCGGGCAACAGCCTGGGCGTGCAGGGCGGCGTATTCGCCGGTGACATCAGCGGTACCGGCACCCTGAACAAGATGGGCATCGATACCCTGACCCTCAGCGCCAGCAATAGCCACAGCGGCACCACCAACGTTCAGGCCGGTGGCCTGGTGGTCAACGGCAGCCTGGCCAGCAACACGGTCAACGTTGCCAGCGGCGCCACCCTGGGCGGCAGCGGCAGCATTGGCGGAACGGTGTCGGTGGCCAACGGCGGTACCCTCAGCGCCGCCAGCGGCAGCACCCTGAACGTCGGCAACCTGGTGCTCGGCAACAGCGCCAACTTCAACGCCGCCCTCGGTGCGCCGGTCAGCAGCACCCCGCTGGTCAACGTGGCCAACAACCTGACCCTCGGCGGCACGCTCAACATCACCGACATCGGTGGCTTCGGCGCCGGGGTGTACCGCCTGTTCGCCTACGGCGGCAGCCTGGTCAACAACGGCATGGCCATCGGCAGCACGCCGGTGCCGGCCAGCGACCTGACCGTGCAAACCGCCATCGCCAACCAGGTCAACCTGGTGGTCGGCGGGGCCAGCAACGTGCTGTTCTGGGATGGCAGCCAGTCCGTCCCCAACGGCGTGATCGACGGTGGCAGCGGCACCTGGGATGCCACCAACACCAACTGGACCGACGCCAATGGCGTGCTCAACGATTCTTGGAACGACACCTTCGCGGTGTTCCAGGGCACCCCAGGCACCGTCACCGTCAACGGCAGCCAGAGCATCGGCGGCATGCAGTTCGTCAGCGACGGCTATGTGCTCAATGGCGGCGCCGCCGGCGAGCTGCTCACCACCGGCACCACCAACCTGCGGGTCGATAACGGCGCAACGGCCACCCTCAACGTCGCCCTCAATGGCACCGGCAGCATCGCCAAGTACGATACCGGCACCCTGGTGCTCAACGCCGCCAACGGCTACAGCGGCGGCACCGCGCTCAACGGCGGCACCCTGGTGGTGGGCAACAACAGCGCCCTGGGCAGTGGCGTGCTGACCGCCGCCGCTGGCACCACGCTGGACAGCAACACCGCCGTCACCCTGGGCAACAATGCCGTGCTCAACGGCGCCCTGGCCATTGCCGGCAGCAACGCCCTGGAACTGGCCGGCAACCTCAGTGGCGCTGGCGGCCTGGTCAAGAACGGCAGCGCCCAGCTCACCCTCAGTGGCAGCAACAGCTACACCGGCGGCACCCTGATCAACGCCGGTAGCCTGGTGGGCGACAGCGACAGCCTCAAGGGCGCCATCGTCAACAACGCGGCACTGACCTTCGAGCAGAACGCCAACGGCAGCTACACCGGCAACCTCACCGGCAGCGGCACCCTGACCAAGGCCGGCACCGGCGAGCTGCTGCTCACCGGCAACAACGCCCTCACCGGCGCCACCAACGTCAACGCCGGGCGCCTGGTGGTCAACGGCCGCCTCGACAGCGCCACGGTCACGGTCGCCACCGGCGCCAGCCTGAGCGGTAGCGGAACCCTGGCCGGTGCGGTGCAGATCCAGAACGGCGCCACCCTCGCCGCAGGCCCTGGCAGCACGCCGTTGTCGGTGGGCAGCCTGAGCCTGGCCTCCGGCAGCACCCTGGACTTCAGCCTTGGCGCACCCAATGCTGCGACCACTGTGGTGCAGGTGGCCGGCAACCTGATCGTCGACGGCACCCTCAACATCACCGACGCCGGCGGCTTCGGCCCAGGGGTGTACCGCCTGTTCAGCTATGGCGGTTCACTGACCGACAACGGCCTGGTGTTCGGCGCCATCCCCGGCAGCGTGGTGCTGGGCGACCTGAGCCTGCAGACCGCCATCGCCAACCAGCTCAACCTGGTGGTGCAGGGCGCCGGCGGTTCGCTGCAGTTCTGGAACGGCAGCCAGACCACCCCCAACGGCAGCATCGGTGGCGGCAGCGGCACCTGGAACTCGGCCACCAACTGGACCAACTCCACCGGCACCGCCAGCAGCAACTGGGGCGCGCAGTTCGCCGTGTTCGGTGGCCAGGCCGGCACCGTGACCGTGGCCGGCAACCAGGCCTTCACCGGCATGCAGTTCCTCACCAATGGCTACCAACTGGTGGCCGGCAACAATGGCAGCCTGACCGCCACCAACGGCAGCGGCGGCAGCCTCGCGGCGGTGCGGGTGGATGCCGGCGCGACGGCGTTGATCAGCGCGCCGCTGGTGGGGACCGGCGGTATCGAGAAGCTCGACTCGGGCACCCTGGTACTGGCCGGCGCCAACACCTACACCGGCGGCACCACGGTCAGCGGCGGTACCCTGATGGGCAATACCAGCAGCCTGCAGGGCAACATCCTCAACAACGCCAGCCTGGTGTTCGCCCAGGGCGCCAATGGCACCTTCAACGGCAGCCTGACCGGTACCGGCACCACCACCAAGACCGGCGCCGGCACCTTGCTGCTGACCGGCAACCAGGCCTTCAGCGGCGCCTTCAACGTCAACCAGGGCGTGCTTGAGGTGGGCAATGCCGCCAACCCCGGCGCCAGCCTCGCGGCGCAGGTCACCGTGGCCAATGGCGCCGCGCTGACCGGCACCGGCACGGTCGCCAGCCTGGTCAACCAGGGCACGGTGATGCCGGGCAAGGGCGGTGAACTCAGTGTCACCGGCAACTTCACCAACGCCGCCAGCGGCAGCCTGCTCGTCGATGTCAGCGGCAACCCGACCAGCTACCTCGACGTCGGCGGCACCGCCAACCTCGGCGGCAGCCTGCAGGTGGTCAACCTGGCCGGCTTCAGTGGCAGTGGCCATTACACCGTGGTCACTGCCGCGGGCGGTGTCACCGGGACCTTCGCCAGCACCAACCTGAGCAACTCGGCGTTCCTCAACAGCGCCGTGGCCTATGGCGCCAACCAGGTGACCCTGTCGCTGAGCCGCAACGGTACCGGCTTTGCCGGGGTCGCGGTCACCGGCAACCAGCGTGGCGTGGCCACCGCCCTCAGCGGCCCAACCGCGCCAGCCGCGTTGGCCGGCAATATCCTGCCAATGAGCGCGGCGCAGGCCCGGGCGGCGTTCGACAGCCTGTCCGGCGAGATCCACGCCAGCACGGCCAGCGTGCTGATCGAGGACTCGCGCTACGTTCGCGAAGCGGTCAACGACCGCCTGCGCCAGGCCGATTGCAGCCGCCAGGACGACCCACGCCGTACCCTGGCCCCCACCGCCAACCAGCAGCTCACCAGCGAAGGTTGCCAGGGCCAGGCCGTCGGCTGGATCCGCGCCCTCGGCGGTTGGGGCGACTTCGATGGCAGCAGCAGCCACGCCAGTGTCGATCGTGAGCTGCAGGGCTTCATGCTCGGTGTCGACCGGGCGCTGGACGAGCAGTGGAAGGTCGGCGTTGCTGCCGGCTACACCAACTCCAGTATCGATGCGCACCAGCGCCGTTCGGATGCCTCGGTCGACAGCTACCACCTGAGCACCTACCTGGGCTACCAGCTGGACGCCTTCGCCGCCCGCTTGGGCGTGGCCTACAGCTGGCACGACATCGACACCAAGCGTGACGTCGAGGTGGGCGCCTACAACGACCGCCTCAAGGCCAAGTACAAGGCCCGCAGCGCCCAGGTGTTCGGCGAAGTGGGCTACGCCATCGACGCCGGTGGCATTGCCCTGGAGCCGTTCGCCGGGCTGGCCTACGGCAAGTACGACAGCGATACCGCCCATGAGAAGGGCGGGGCAGGGCGGCTGGAGGGCAGCGTTGACCAGGACGTGACCTATTCCACCCTGGGCGTGCGCGCCGGCAAGCGTATCGAGCTGGCCAACGGCACCGCCATCACCCCGCGCGCGTCGTTGGGCTGGCGGCATGCCTTCGGCGACACCAAGCCCGACGCCGACCTGCGCTTTATCGAAGGCGGGGCAGGCTTCAGTGCCTCGGGCGTGCCGATTGCCAAGGACGCGGCAGTGGTCGAGGCCGGGCTGGACCTGGCGGTGGGCGAGAGTGGCAAGCTGGGGATCGGGTATTCCGGGCAGCTGTCCAATGATGCCCGCGACCATGGGGTGACGGTGAGCTTCAGCATGGGGTTCTGAGGGTTATGGCCGGGGGCCGCTTTACGGCCCATTCGCAAGGCGAGCGGCGGTGAAACAACAGGCATGACTGGCCCGAAACAGATGTGGGAGAGCGATTGCCAAATCCTAGGTGTGACGCCCATTAGCCTGTCTTGAGACCGCATGATGGCCACCAGGTGCATGACGGTAGCCTTGCAGCGCTCTCAAGATCGAGCGCCGCCCGCGCGGCGCATCGCTGGCAAGCCAGCTCCCACATCTGTTTCGGGACAGTTACTCCTGTAAGTCCATCACTGTCCGCCTTGTTGGTACGACGCGGTTTCAGTGTGGGCATTGCCACCGCCCCACATGGCTCAAGGCATGCACCAAGGCAGGCGCCGGTACTTTCACAGGAGTAACTGGCCCGAAACAAACTGTGGGAGCTGGCTTGCCAGCGATGCGCCGCGCGGGCGGCGCTCGATCTCATAGGCGCTGCAAAAACACCGGCAGGCACCTGGTGGCCCTCACCCAATCTTCCGCCATGCAACTGGTGGCCATTACCCAATCCTGAATCCCCAGGGCCAGCGGTGTGACGCCCACTAGCCTGTCTTGAGACCGCATGAGGGCCACCAGGTGCATGACGGTAGCCTTGCAGCGCTCTCAAGATCGAGCGCCGCCCGCGCGGCGCTTCGCGGGTAAACCCGCTCCCACAGTTTGTTTCGGGCCAGTCTTTCCTGTGCCATTACCTGGTCTGCCTTGTTGGCACGGCGCGAAATCGCGTTGGCGCGGTCAGCGTGGGGCGGGCCTGAAGGCGTAAGACATTTCCGAATCTGAAACCAAATACTTCAATCGGCCAGCGCTTGGGACCTATCCTACGCGACTGTCGGAAGGCTCTGCATTGGCTGGGAAATACCTCGGGGGTAACGTCGCTGGGTCGTCACATTTGGCGACCGGGTGTGAGAAGCCCGCCGTGTTAATCCAATGTGCTAGCCAGTTATGGCAGCTGTGCGCGTGCAGACTTCGGTCTGGCCGTGTGTGATTGGAGCACGGTCTTCTCACCTCGCGCACGGCTGCCACCCTTGTCTGTGAGAAGGATGGAGGTGGTTGTTCACTGACAACATTTCCAATTGGTGTGCCAATGAAAAAGATCGTCCCCGATCCACCGTATCCGATTCCCTTCATCACCATCATCAACGACCTCACCGCCGAGCAGGCCATGGCCCATGCCGCCACGTTGATGGACACCCTCGTCGATACCGTCCACGCCTACGCCGATTGCCCTCCCGAGTTGCGTTCGGACATCCTGCTGGACAACGCCTCGGTCCTCACGCAACTGGTGATCGCCCTGATCAACCACGCCAAGTCCAAGAGGGCCGCCCATGAGCGATAAAAGCCTCTACGGCCCGACCGAGGGCAGCACCACCTGCCTGGACCTGTTCTGCATCAAGCCGGGCATCCCGTTCGAACATGCCTTCGGCGAGCTGTCCGCGCTGCTTGGCTGCATCAGGCACCTGACTACTGAAGCTGAAATGGAGGGTGATCTGCTGGCCGGCAGCGCCGCGCGGATCCTCAGCGGGCTGGCCAAGGGGCTGATCGATGACATGGAGCCGGGGATGAGCCAAGGCAAGTAAACCCATCACTTATCGAGACTGCCGGGCAGTCTCGATGTGCCAAGGTCGTGACGCTGCATCGTGTGGCGCTGCTGCCGTTGCACTGGGCTTGTGAATGGGATGCCAGGTGGGCCTGACCTTCTGATACATAACAACCCACTGTTGCGGAGGACTGTTCTCCAGAACAAGGCATGTTCGAGTGAGTGTTCCGTCGTTGCCGTAGGACGTTTCTTGATCTGTTTTCGGCGCCGTCGGAGGCGTCATCAAGCTGCTAGCGTTCGGCGTTTTCTGCGTTCAAAGGAAAGGCCGCATGACCCGCAACCCTTTCAAGGGCATCGCCGCAGGTGACCGCCCATGACCTATCGCATCGTGATTTTCGGCAAGGGGCAGGGCCTGGTGGGCGACCGCACCACCACCGGCGCCACCTGCATCGGAGACCGCGCAGCGGGTAACGTGAATGGCCGCGCCTGGCTGCTCGAAGGCGACCAGACCACCGCCTGCCCGAAGTGCGGACAGGTGGGCACCCTCATCGACGGCGAACAGCGCTTCCTCCAGGATGGCGTACCCACCGTCGTCGACGGCGCCCGCGTGCGCTGTGGCTGCCCGCTGGGCAGCAACCGCCTGATCGCATCGTCCCAGGCCGCCCCGGCCAAGGCGCCTGTCACTTCACCGGTGGCTGCTGAACGCGCCACACCCACCCCACAAGTCGCCATGGCGACCCCTGCAGGGCTGCAACCCGGTTTCTACATCGTGCCGCGCAGCATGACCGGCGAGCAGGTGCTGCAACAGCTGGCCGCGCTGCCGGGCAACCTGCCGCTGTCGCTGGTGCGTCGGCTCAACCCCACCTTTGACCAGGGCTTCAAGGCGGGCGAGCTATTCGTGCTTGGCGCCTCCGAGCACAGCTACGCCTGCACTCGCGAAGAAGCCGAACTGATGGCAGCGGCCCGCAGTGCCCGGGCGTCGCTGGCGCAGCTCAGCACCGAAGAAGCCGACTTCATGATGCGACACATGGCCGAGATCGCCGGTGTGCTCAACGGCGCGAGCCAGTCGATGGGGGTGGGCAAGGACATGCTGTCGCGGGGGCTGGGGCAGGTGGAAGACACGCTCAAAGGCATCGAGCGTTTGCACCAGCGCGAGTTCATTGCGCATCGGCACCTGAACAGCCCGCAGTTCTTCGCCGAGCGCAAGGCGCTGTATGGCCAGATGAACGCACAGCTGCGCAGCGCGTTTCTCGGCAAGTACCTGAACCTGGGGCAGCACGAGGACCTGCGCCGGGGGCTGGGGATCTCGACCAAGAGCCTGGTGCATCACTGGTCGAAGGCCGGCGCGCCGGGGGCGATCCCTGGGTATGCGACGCACCTGGATGAGGTGGCGAAGATGACCAAGTACCTCAAGTACGGCGGGCATGTGGCGGTGGGGGTGGGGGCGACTTCGTCGTACATGAAGATCTACGAGGCGTGCCGGGCGGGGGAGACCGAAACGTGCAAACGGATTAGGTTCACTGAGACAGGCAGTTTCACCGGTGGTTTATTGGGTGGATCTTTAGGAGCAACCTTGGGAGGCTATGCAATCAAGGCGGTCTGTCGTTTCACTCCCCATGGCAGAGCTATTTGTGGTGTCGCCGTTGTTGGTGCTGGATCCTTTGCTGGTAGTTCAGGGGGGGGCGCTGGAGGCGAGGCGTTGGGAGAGTTCATTCATGGAGTCATCTATGACTGATCCCGCCAATTGGCCTGTTGCTGCAAAGTTGATTCTATTGTTGGTGCCCACGCTAATTATCATAGTCGGAATGTTCGCGACGTGGCTGGTTGCAGGTACGCAGCATTTTTCTGCTCTGTGCGAGGCATTCAAGAATAGTCGTGGTTTGGAAGATGATCGGAAACTATGGGGTACATTGACACTCCGCTCGCGTGTGGTGATTGTCGCGGGCGTAAGTGTTGGTGTGGTCTGGCCAAAATTTGGCATTCGTCATGGCTGGTTGAGTGAATACGATTATCGGACTGTTCCGATTTTTTTAAAGCGTTGTCTGCAACTATCATTTTGGGCCAATACCCTAGGGACATGTTTGCTGACGGTAAGTTACTGCCTGATAAAGTGCTGAGACCGGGGACACGCTGGGCATGTCGGCAGGGTTTTCTATAATCACGTAGCACGTCGAATTCTGCCGTCTGCATCCATACCGGAGGCTGACACTGGATAATAGTCGGACATGCCTTGTCCTAGGAACGGTGGTTCGCCGCTGCGGCGCTTATGGTAGGTCTCAGCAAGTGATGGGCTATTTTTTAGCACTTCCTGAAAACGCCCAGCAGTGGAAGAGAATCATGAATATTGATGAAAAGAAAGTCAAACCTCGGAAATTCATATAGGTCTCTTCGATGTCTATGAAAATCAAAAAACTTCTGTGCTCGATCAAGTGTAAATAAAGTCCTGCGGTTGCTGTGTTGTAGAGGTAGCTTGTGATAGCGGTGGCTAGTGAGTGAGGATTTTGAATGGCGTGGCGTCTCAAGATGACTGAGGCGCATATGTCTGATGCGAAAAAAAGAGCAAGTGCAAAAATCATTCGCGAAAATATTCTTTGATTCAGCGTTGGCGTCAATGATGCGTTTGGAAAAAACATGCGGTCTTACGGTTGAACTGCATCCGAGCCATACCATGCCTCAATTACCGTGCGCTTACCGTATAGGCGAAGGCAGTCAGGCGCGTAGAGGCTTGTTTGACGCTCCAATATTCATGCCCCAGCGGGTAGTAACCCTGGCGAGCGCTTATATTTGGTCTCGCCAGGCGTAATGAGTGCAATAGCTACGAGTTTTGAGTCCTCGAAGGACATTATGGGCTATCGTTCAGTGCCTCCTAAAAATGCCCAACTATGAAACAACATCATGAGTAGGCAGGAAATGAACAAGAATGGCCATAAGCTGATTGATAAATCCATGGCGTCGAAGACTAGCAAGAATTTCTGGTGCGCCATCAGGTGCAAGTAAAGGGAGCCGGCTATTATGTTGTATATAAAGCTGGCGATGGCGCCGGCCCAAAAAAAAGGTCTTGCAATCAAGTAGCGTCTCAAACAGATAGAGATAGAAATGTCAGATAGTATGAAGGCAGCTAGCGCGAGCATCATTTGCGAAAATATTCAGCGATCAGTTGCTGCAACGTCACGGTGCTGACGACCATTTCCATAAATATTGTATGGTGGCCCATTATTCGTATTGCCTGGGTTCGATCGATGTCGTGATATTTGAATAGGCGCCATGCGCCCGGTTTTAGTACCTTTCTAAAAAATAGATTGTATCCGCCCAAGCCAATATCTGCCGTATAGTAAGCCATGTTTCCCTCTCGCTCTTCAAAGCCAAGCTTCTTTGCTGCATATTGATATGCTTTACGAAGTGGTCCCGTTGTGTTGCTCTGTTTATTCCAGATGCTACTTCCGTTCTCGTAGACGTTGTTTGCACCATGGGCGAATACCGGAGCCCCGAAGAAAGAGCACAAGAGAGGGCCTGTTGCACATGCACCGGCTCCCGCAGCCATTTGACTCACCCCACCAAGAAGACCAATGGTCTGCTGGCCGAGTGTTGCTGCTTGCACCAATAATTCGGCTTGTTCCCCCTTGAGCAGCTTCATCCCTTCCTCTGGACTCAGCTGCTGCATCGCCACCTTGTCAACAACTTGCTTTGAAAAATAAGCAACCTCCCGGTTGAACTGCATCCGAGCCATGCCATGGCTCAAATGCCGCGCGCTGACCGTGCAGGCGAACGCAGTCAGGCGCGTAGCGGCCTGGTTTACATCCCAATAGTCGGGCCCCAGCGGATAGTTACCTTGACGAGCGCTCATGTGAGGTCTCGCCAGGCGGCATGGGCCGAGGTGCTGCCGGTGTGGTGGATCCAGCTGATATCGCGGTAACGGATTGCCAGGTGTTCCTGAGCCTCCTGGTCGCTTTGCAGCATGCTGTGGGGCATGTCCACGCGCTGCTCCACCAGCACCGCGCCATCGAGCTTGAGGGTGAAGTAGCGTTCCAGAAGCCCGGCGGGGTTGGTGCGGTAGAAGTTGAGGTTGCATTCAAGGCGTTCGCCGCTGTCCAGAGCCTGGGCCAGCAGTGGGGTCGCCTTGTCGACGAACTTGGTGATCAGCACCGGTTGGTGCAGGGCACGCTGGCTGTCGTCGCCGATCAGCTGATGTGCGACTGAGAGCACCATCACCTCGTCGGTGTGTCCCGCCTGGCAATGATTGCCAATCGAGGCCTCGGTGGAGCAGCCAGCGGAAATCAGGCCCTGACGGTCGCCGTTGATGGACAAGTAGCTGAGATAAGCCATGGGTTCACTTCTCTGGGTTGAAAAGAGTAAGACCCTAGGGCAATGGCAGCGGCGAGGATGCAGGACGGCTCCGATGGCCGGCTCAGAATCAGCGGCATCCTGTGCGGCTCAGGTCCTACAAGGCGGTGTGGCGGATAAACATCAGAGCCCGCTGAGGTGACTGATGCTGCTACTGCCTTGCGACATGCGCCAAGGCGGGCAGCGGTACCCTCACAGGAATAATTGGTCCGAAACAGATGTGGGAGCTGGCTTGCCAGCGATGCGCCGCGCGGGCGGCGCTCGATCTGATAGGCGCTGCAAAAACACCGGCAGGCACCTGGTGGCCTTCATCCAGTCTCCCGTCATGCACTTGGTGGCCATTACCGAACCCTGATTACCCAGGGCCAGCGGTGTGGTGCCCAAGGGCCTGTCTTGAAATCGCATGAGGGCCACTAGGTGCATGACGGTAGCCTTGCAGCGCTCTCAAGATCGAGCGCCGCCCGCGCGGCGCATCGCTGGCAAGCCAGCTCCCACATTTGTTTCGGGCCAGTTGCTCCTGGCCTATCTCCGCTGTCCGCCTTGTCTGCACGACGCGCCATCGCGGTGGGCGCCGTTTGTTTTCCAGGGTGCCAGACCAGGCCTCTGTCGCTAGACTGTCATCTCCCACCACCGGACAGGAGTCCCGGCGTGCCTGACCCCCGCAGTTTCCCCAGCGACCTGAGCCTGCAAAGCCCACGCCTGCAGCTGCGCCCCATGCGCCATGGCGATGCGCAGCAATGGCTGACCATCATGGCCGACCCCGAAGTGATGCGTTACTGGTACCACGCCCCGTGGCAGACCCTGGCCGAGGCCGAGAGCGCCCTGGCCGCCGACCGTGAAGCCTATGCCGCCGGCCAGTTGCTCAAGCTGGGTATGTACCGCCGCGATAACGGCGAGCTGATCGGCATGGTCCAGCTGTTCAACCTCGAAGAGGGCTCGCGCCGGGGCGAGATCGGCTACTGCCTGGCCAAGTCCGTCCAGGGCCGCGGCTACATGGACGAAGCCCTGACCTGCTTCATCGACTACCTGGCCCACACCCTGCACCTGCGCCGCCTGGAGGCGGAAATCGACCCGCGCAACCAGGGCTCGGCGCGCACCCTGGAGCGCCAGGGCTTCGTGCTCGAAGGCACGCTGCGCGCGCGCTGGTGCGTGGCCGGCGAGCTGTCCGACTCGGGGCTTTACGGGTTGCTGCTCGAGCCACCTGTTGCCTGACGTTCGGCAGCGCCTTTGGATAATGGATGGAGCCTACGGTTGCCTGCTTTCTATGTGAGTTTCACGCTTGTACTGTTCCTGCTGAGCCTGTGTTTCGACGGCCTGTTGATGGGCGTCGATGGGCATATGCCGGCCTTGCAGATACTGATCATGGGCCCCTGGGGCATCGCCTTCGGGCTCTACCAGTGGTTTGCCAATCCGCTGCTGGGGCTGGCGATACTCGCCCGTCGGCGCTTTCGCCGGGTGGCGCTGGGCGCTGCGGTGATCGCCCTGGGCCTGGCGCTCAGTTGCCTGGGCATCGAGCGGCTGCCGGACAACCGTAGCTACGACTTCCTGCCACTGACTGGCTTTGGCGCCGGGTACTACCTCTGGGCCCTGGCGATTCTGCTGTTCTGCCTGGGGCAGGCTTGGTGGTGCCGCAAGGCGCGTTCGGCGCAAGGCATGCCGGCCTGGCGCTGGTTCGATGGGCTACTGATCGCGGTGCTGGTAGCGACGATTGTTGTAGCGACCAACATGCCAAGCCTGGGTGTGCAGATCAGCCCATCGGCCGAGGCGATGGAACCTGCAGCGGGTTTGGAATGACAGCGAGGGCTGGGTTAAGGTCGCACTTCGTCCCGCTGCTACCAGGTGCCTTACTTGCCCGCCTTCTACCTGACCACAAGCTTGGCCCTGTACCTGCTGAGCCTGGCGTTCGACGGTGCCTTGACCGGTGCCGGGCGGCATTTGCCGGCATTGCAGATGCTGCTGTATGGGCCGTGGGGCATCCCCTTCGGGCTGTACCAGTGGTTTGCCAACCCCTTGATGGCCTTGGCGGTACTTGCCCATCGCCGGTTCCGGCGGCTGGCGCTGGCGTGCGGCCTGCTGGCGCTGTACCTGGCGGCCAGCAGCTTCGCGGTCGAACGGCTGCCGGATAACCAGAGCTATGCCTTCCACGACCTCAGCGGTTTTGGCGCGGGGTTCTACCTGTGGTTGATGGCCATCCTGGTATTTACCCTGGGGCAGGCGTGGTGGTGCTGGAAGGCCAGCAGCGCCGCCGAGGTGCCGGGCTGGCGCTGGCTGGATGTGGCATTGCTGGCGGCGCTTGGGGCAACGTTCTGCTACGCCACGCAGATGCCCGAGCTGCAATTCGAACCGCACAAGGTGATCATGCCGCCCGAGCAACCACAGGCCTTTTGAAACCCTCGCGGGGCAAGTCGCATCGGCGATTCAGCGCACCGTCCCCCACTGCACCACCAGCATCCCCACCACGATCATCCCCACCCCCGCCAGGCGCAGCAGGTTGACTGGCCGTTCCGGCAACCCCATCAGGCGGAACTGGTCGATCAACAGCGACGACAGCACTTGCCCGGCCACCACGCAGACGATGAACCCGGCAGCGCCAAGGCGTGGTGTCAGCACCAGCGCAGCGGTGATGTAGAGCACCCCGGCAACCCCGCCGAACCACGCCCACCAAGGGGCCTGGGCGAGGTTGTGCAACTGCGGCAGCGGCGCACGCATCAGCAGCAGGGCGGGCACCAGCATCAGCAGGCTGACCAGCAACGACACCCCCGCCGCCCACAACGGATGCCCCAGCAAGCGCCCAAGGGCGGCGTTGCTGCCTGCCTGGAAGGGCACGGCGGCGCCGGCGAGCAAGGCAATCAGCAAGGGCAGGGCGGCAAAAAGGCTGTTGGGCATGGTGTCTACTCCTGTGCGAAACACTGGTATCAGTCTGTGATATGCACTTGAATGATGGAAATTCGAATTATGTAGAGGCTGTATTCGCCCCATGGATGATTTGCGCCGCATCGACCTCAACCTGTTGCTCACCCTGCATGCCCTGCTCAGCGAGCGGCATGTCTCGCGGGCGGCTCTGCGCCTGCACCGCAGCCAACCGGCGGTCAGCCACGCGCTGGCCCAGCTACGCGAAATTTTCGCCGACCCGTTGCTGGTCCGCCGGGGCGGTGGGTTACAACTGAGCGCCTGTGCCGAAGCCCTGCGCGAGCCTTTGCAGCAGGCGCTGCAACAGCTCGATGGCCTGCTCGGCAGCCCCGGCTTCGAGCCGGGCCGGGCGCGCCGTACCTTCCGCCTGGCGATGTCGGACTACGGCGCGCGGGTGGTGCTGCCGGCGTTGATGCGGCTGTTGCGCGAGCAGGCGCCAGGCATCGACCTGGTGGTGTCCCAGGGCAGCCGCGAGGCGATGCTCGGGCAACTGATCGATGGCGAGACCGACCTGGCGCTGGGTGTGTTTCCCGAGTTGCCTGCCGAGGTTTGCGAGCAAGTGCTGTTCGAGGAGTCGTTCGTCTGCCTGGCCGACCGTGGCACGCTACCGCCGCGCGGCGGGCTGGACTTTGCCCAGTGGCTGGCCCGCCCCCATGTGCTGGTGGCGGTGCGCCCGGGGATCGACAACGAAATCGACCTGGCCCTCGGCGTGCTCGGTGCGCGCCGCCGCATCGCCCTCAGCCTGCCGCACTGGGGGGCCGCCCAGGGGCTGCTCGCCGGTACCGACCTGGTGCTCACGGTGGCTCGCCGCAGCCTGCTGGGCGCCCGCCTGGACTCTGCCTTGCGCCAGTTCCCGCCACCGCTGGCGATCGCGCCATTCACGTTCTGCCAGGCCTGGCATTCGCGCCGCGAGGGGGATGCCGGGCACCGTTGGCTGCGCAGGCAACTTCAGACTTTGTGTACGGCCACGGCGTTGGCCGAGTGCTAGGCTGTGCGCCGATCACCTTTGAAAGGATTACCCATGCTCAAGCGTTATCTGCTTGCCGGCAGCACCCTGCTGGCCATCACTGCGGCCCACGCCGAAGATTACTCGCCCAGCTACACCCAGTGCATGGACAAGGCTTCCAGCACCGTGGCCATGGGTGCCTGCATCCAGGCCGAAACCAAATTGCAGGATGAGCGCCTGAACCGTGTCTACAAGCAATTGATGGCCAAGCTCGAGGGCCAGCAGCAGAAGGACCTGCGCGAGGTGCAGCGTAGCTGGATCAAATACCGCGACGGCAACTGCGCGTTCCACGGTAGCTTGAGCAGCGGCAGCCTCTACCGCATCGAAGGGGCGATGTGCGCGATGGACATGAGCAAGGACCGCGCGGCGGAGCTGGAACGGGTGCTCAGCCCAGGGCAGTGACGGCCTTCATCCACCGCGGCGTTTGCTTCGCGGGGCAAGCCCGCTCCCACAGGTACCGCGCAAGTCTTGAGATCACGCAGTCGGTGTGGGAGCAACTGTCTTCGTAGGAGCGGCCTTGTGCCGCGAAAGGGCCGCGCAGCGGCCCCAGCGTTACCACATAAATTGCCGGGGCCGCTGTGCAGCCCTTTCGCGGCACAAGGCCGCTCCTACAGCTGTCGTGCAGTACCTGTGGGAGCCGGCTTGCCGGCGAAGGGCCGCGAAGCGCCCTTAGTGCTGCCCGCGCCGGGCCCGGGCCTTGAGGTACTCGCGCACCTCCCGAGCACCCCCGGCAAACTCGATGCGCCCGGCCTTGGCGTCGCGCTGGTAGGCGTACATCGGGTCGTAGTATTCCTTGAGCAACCCTTCGATCCAGCCCCGGTGCAGGCTCACATCACCGCTGCGCAACTGCTCGTCGAGGGCCTGGCCAAGCAGCGCGGACAACCGCTGAAAACGCTCGCCACCCAGGCGCTTGTGGATATTGGCCATGCTCTGGTGCAGGCGTTCGGCATACAGCCTGCGGCCGTCTTCTTCACCGTGCACCGCAACGAACTCGGCGCACAGGTTGGTCACGTAATCACGCAGGATACGCGCCACGCGGCTGTCGAAACTGTCTTCCAGCCACACCAGCGGGTAGTGCTGCATACCTTGGTAAAGTTCCAGTGGCACCGTGCAACTACCCACGATGCGGCCCTCGTCTTCCAGCACGAATTGGCCGATGCCCCGGTCGCGCTTCTTCAACACATCGATGGCCAATGCGTTCTCGAAGTCGATCTGCGCCGGTTGCGCGGTGGCGCGCTTGCCGAAGCTGGAACCGCGGTGGTTGGCATGGCCTTCGAGGTCCAGCACGTTGTCCAGCTGGTGCAGCACGTCGGTCTTGCCGGTGCCGGTGAGGCCGCCCAGCAGCACGAAGTCGCACTGCTCGACCGCCTGCTGGGTGGTTTCCAGCAGCAGGGTGCGCATGGCTTTGTAGCCACCGACCACCTTGGGGTAGTGGATGCCGGCTTCCTTGAGCCAGCCCTGGACGATCTGCGAGCGCAGGCCGCCACGGAAGCAATACAGGTAGCCGTCGGGGTGGGCCTGGGCGAACGCCGCCCAGGCTTGCAGGCGTTGCGCTTTCACCGCGCCGTTGACCAACTGGTGGCCAAGGGTGATGGCGGCGGCCTGGCCCTGCTGCTTGTAGCAGGTGCCGACCTTCTGCCGCTCCTGGTCGGTCATCAGCGGCAGGTTGACCACGCCGGGGAAGGCGCCTTTGTTGAATTCGACCGGGGCGCGCATGTCCATCAGCGGCACGTCGTCGAGGAACAGCTGTTTCAGGTGGGTGCAGTCGGGGCGCATCAGATCACCTCGACTGCGTGGCTCTGTCGCTCCACCAGCTCACCGATCGGTGCCAGTGCGAGGTTCAGCTCGGCGGCCACGGCCAGGAACTCGGCTTCGCCTTCAGGGCTGACCGCCACCAGCAGGCCACCGCTGGTTTGCGGGTCGCACAGCAGGTGCTTCTGATCGTCGCTGAGGGCGCCGATCTTGTGCCCATAGCTTTCGTAATTGCGCAGCGTGCCGCCGGGGATGCAGCCTTCGGCCAGGTAGTGGTCGACGCTGGGCAGGCGCGGCACGGCGGCGAATTGCAGGCGTGCGGTGAGCTTGCTGCCTTCGGCGACTTCGACCAGGTGGCCGAGCAGGCCGAAGCCGGTGACGTCGGTCATGGCTTTGACGCCGTCGAGCTTGCCGAAGCGGCTGCCCGGGGTGTTGAGGGTGCACATCCAGTCGCGGGCCAGGCCACGGTCCTGGTCACGCAGCTTGGCTTTCTTCTCGGCGGTAGTGAGGATGCCGATGCCCAGCGGCTTGGTCAGGTACAGGCGGCAACCAACGCTGGCGGTGTCGTTGCGCTTGAGGTGGCGCTTGCTCACCACGCCGGTGACGGCCAGGCCGAAGATCGGCTCGGGGGCGTCGATGGAGTGCCCGCCGGCCAGCGGGATGCCGGCTTCGGCGCACACGGCCCGGCCGCCACGAATCACCTCGCGGGCCACCTCCGGCGGCAGCACATTGACCGGCCAGCCGAGGATGGCGATGGCCATCAGCGGGTCGCCGCCCATGGCGTAGATGTCGCTGATGGCGTTGGTGGCGGCGATGCGGCCGAAGTCATAGGGATCGTCGACGATGGGCATGAAGAAGTCGGTGGTCGAGACCACGCCGCGTTCGTCGTCCAGGGCGTACACGGCGGCGTCGTCGCGCGAGGCGTTGCCGACCCACAGCTTGGGGTCCAGGGCCTGGGTGCCGCTCTCGGCGAGGATCACGTCCAGCACCTTGGGGGAGATCTTGCAGCCACAACCGGCGCCGTGGCTGTACTGGGTCAGACGAATCGGCTCGCTCATACGCACCTCTGCACAAATAGTGGCGCGATTGTAGCAAAGCTGGCCTTTGCGCCAGCGGCTCTTCAGCACAGCTGCAAGTTTGTAGCCTCAAGCAGCAAGTCGAAGCTGTCCGCATGCTGCCTTGCTTTCTTCTTGTCGCTTGAAGCTCACAGCTTGAAGCTGCTTTCAATAGTGGCTGGCCTTTGCGCCAGCGGCTCTTATAATTCCCCAACACAGCTGCAAGTTTGTAGCCTCAAGCTGCAAGTCGAAGCTGTCCGCATGCTGCCTTGCTTTCTTCTTGTCGCTTGGAGCTCGCAGCTTGAAGCTGCTTTCAAATTCGGAGAACCCCCATGCTCAAACGCCCTCTGGCACTCGCTGCCGGCCTCGTGCTGTCCTGCTGCGCCGTCGTTGCCCAGGCCGCCGAGGTACTGCGGGTCAGCGCCATCCCCGATGAAGCGCCGACCGAACTGTTGCGCAAGTTCAAGCCGCTGGGCGAATACCTCGAGAAGCAGTTGGGGATGGAGGTCAAGTTCGTCCCGGTCGCCGACTACCCGGCGGTGGTCGAGTCGCTGGCCAGCAACCGCCTGGACCTGGCCTGGCTGGGTGGCTTCACCTTCGTCCAGGTGCACCTCAAGGACCCGACCGCCACCCCGCTGGTGCAGCGTGAGCAGGACGCCCAGTTCACCAGCAAGTTCATCACCGCCAACCCCGAGGTGAAGAGCCTCAAAGACCTCAAGGGCAAGACCTTCGCCTTCGGCTCGATCTCGTCCACCTCCGGCAGCCTGATGCCGCGCTACTTCATGTTGAAAGAAGACAACATCAAGCCGGAGGACTACTTCAGCCGCGTTGCCTACTCCGGTGCCCACGACGCCACTGTGGCCTGGGTGCAGGCCGGCAAGGTCGATGGCGGCGTGCTCAATGCCAGCGTGTGGCAGAAGCTGGTCGATGCCGGCAAGGTCGATACCACCAAGGTGAAAGTGTTCGCCACCACCCCGACCTACTACGACTACAACTGGACGGTGCGCGGCAACATGGACCCGGCGCTCAAGGAGAAGATCAAGCAGGCCTTCCTCGCCCTCGACCCGGCCAAGCCTGAGCAGAAGGCGATCCTCGACCTGCAGGCCGCCAGTCGCTTCATCGAGACCAAGCCCGAGAACTACCAGGGCACCGAGCAAGCCGCGCGTGAGGCCGGCCTGCTCAAGTGAGTATCCGTCTGCAAAGGGCCGGCCTGCGCCATGGCCAGGTCCAGGCCCTGCAAGCAGTCGACCTGCGTATCGAAACGGGCGAGCGGGTAGCGATCATCGGCCCGTCCGGGGCGGGCAAATCCAGCCTGCTGCACCTGATGGCCACGGCGGTGCAACCCAGCGCCGGGCGCCTGGAATTGTTGGAAACGCAACCCTGGGCCCTGTCGGCAGGCGCCCGTCAGCAGCTGCGTGCGCGGGTGGCGCTGGTGCACCAGGCGCCACCGCTGCCGCCGCGCCAGCGGGTGGTGACGGCGGTACTGGCCGGGCGCCTGGGGCAGTGGGGCACCTTGCGTGGCCTGCTCAACCTGCTGCACCCGGGCGATGTGCCTGGCGTGCGCCAAGTGCTGGCCGAACTGGGCCTGGCGGACAAGCTGTTCGTGCAGTGCGGGCAGTTGTCCGGTGGCCAGTTGCAGCGGGTCGGTATCGCCCGGGCGCTGTATCAGCAGCCGCAGGTACTGCTGGCCGACGAGCCGGTGTCGGCGATGGACCCGGTGCTGGCTGATCACAGCCTGGCACTGCTCAACCGCCACGCCGTGGCCCAGGGCGTGACGCTGGTGGCTAGCCTGCATGCCGTGGAGCTGGCGTTGGCGCACTTCCCGCGGGTGGTCGGTATCCGCGAGGGCCAGGTGGCCTTCGACTGCCCGGCCACGGCGGTGACCCAGGGCCTGCTCGATGCGCTCTATGCCAACGAACAGCTTGGGTCACCTGTTGCCCCAGGCCCGACCCTGACCGTGCAGATCCCGCGATGCTGAACACTGACGCCCGCGATCCGGCGGCGCTGCCGCGTCTGCTGGTGACGCTGCTGTGCCTGGCTTTGCTGTGGCCAGGGTTGCAGCTGAGCGAATTGAACCCCGCTGTGTTGCTGCAGGCAGAAAACCGTCAGCAGATGGCCAGCTTCGTCGCGGGCTTCTGGCCGCCGGCCCATGACCGCGAATTCCTCGGCCTGCTGTGGCAGGCCACGCTACAGACCTTGGCCGTGGCTACCGCCGGCATGACCCTGGCACTGCTGCTGGCAGTGCCGGCCAGCTTGCTGGCGAGCCGTGCGCTGTCGTTGCGTGCGGCGTCCCGGGGCGGCAGGGCAGGCGGCTGGTCGCGCACCCTGCGGCTGCCGGTGCGGGGGCTGCTGGTGTTCCTGCGCAGCGTGCCGGAGATCGTCTGGGCGCTGTTGTTCGTGCGCGCCGTGGGCCTGGGGCCGACCGCCGGGGTGCTGGCCATCGCCATCACCTACAGCGGCATGCTCGGCAAGGTCTATGCGGAAATCTTCGAGTCGGTCGACCAGCGCCCGGCCCACGCCCTGATGCAAGCCGGCAGCGGGCGGCTGGCGGCATTCTGCTACGGCATCCTGCCCAATGCGGCGGCCGAAGTGGTGTCGTACACCGTGTACCGCTGGGAGTGCGCGGTGCGTGCCTCGGTGGTGATGGGCTTCGTCGGCGCCGGCGGCCTGGGGCAGCAGATCGACTTGTCGATGCGCATGTTCGCCGGCGCCGAGGTGGCGAGCATGCTGCTGGCGTTCCTGGCGCTGGTGACCCTCGCCGATATCCTCAGCCGCCTGCTGCGCGGGAGGTTGGCATGAACCGGGCGATCAACCTGCTGGTGCTGCTGGCGATCGTTGCCGCGGTGCTGGCCTCGTTTGCCTACCTCGAGCTGGACATGCAGGCCGTGGTCGGCAATGGCGGGCTGGCGCAGATGGGCGAGTACGCCGGGCGCTTCCTGCACCCGGACCTGTCCGCCGGGCATTTGCGCGCGGTGGCCTGGGGCGCTTTGGAAACCCTGGCCATGTCCGGGCTGGGCACCTTGCTGGCGATGGCCCTCGGCATGCTGCTGGCACTGCCCGCCGCTGGCCGCTTCGGTTGGCCGCTGCAGGGTGCGACGCGGTTGCTGCTCAATGCGCTGCGGGCAATTCCTGAACTGGTCTGGGCCGCGCTGACCGTGCTGGCCGCAGGGCTGGGGCCCAATGCCGGCACCCTGGCGTTGGCGCTGCACACCGCCGGGGTGCTCGGCCGCCTGTTCGCCGAGGCGCTGGAGAACGCGCCACCTGAACCGGCGGCGGCGATCCGCCTGCAGGGCGGCAGCCAGGTGGCGGCGTTCTGCTTCGGTACCTTGCCCAACCTGTGGCCGCAGTTGCTGGCGTACAGCCTGTACCGCTGGGAGAACAACATCCGCATGGCCAGCGTGCTGGGCTTCGTCGGCGCAGGCGGCCTGGGGCAGATGCTCTACACCACCCTGAGCCTGTTCCAGGAGGCCCAGGCCAGCACGGTGATCATCGCCATGCTGGTGCTGGTGCTGCTGGTGGATGCCTTCAGCGACCTGTTGCGCCAGCGCTACGTGCGCGCCTGAACCTCAGGCCGCACGCGCCTGGCGTCGCGGCGCCGCTTCTACCGGCTCGGCGCCGAACAATGCCAGTTGAATCGCCTGCTGGGCCTGGAAGGCCAGCGCGGCGCGTTCCTTATCGGCGCTGGTGACTGGCGCCAGCAAGTGGATCAGCACTTCGCCACGCTCCTGGCTGAACAGGCGCATCAGGTGCGACACCAGGTCGTCCTCGCCAATGAAGGGGGCGATCGGGTCCGGCATGCCAGCGCGCAAGTATTGGATCGCCACCGGCTGCAAGGGGGTGCCGTGGTCGATGGCACCGGCCAGCAGGCGGCCATGGAAGGTACGCAGGCTGCGGCCATCGGTGGTGGTGCCTTCGGGGAAGATCAGCAGCGGTTGCTGCTGCTCCAGCTGGCCGCTGATCTGTTCGCGCAGGCGCTGGCCGTCGCCACCGCCACGGCGGATGAACAGGGTGCCGGCCTTCTCGGCCAGCCAGCCGGCTACCGGCCAGTGGCGCACTTCGGCCTTGGACAGGAACGACAGCGGGGTGAGCATGCCCAGCAGTGGGATATCGGTCCAGGACACATGGTTGCTGACCCACAGCATCGGCCGTTGCGGCAGGGTACCGACCACCCGCACCTCGAAGGGCAGGGCGCCGACCAGGCGCTGCATGAACATGCGCGTCCAGCGCTGGCGGCGTGCGAGCGAAGCCTTGAACCCCAGGCGTTCGCCAACGGCGATCAGGCTGGCCAGGCCTAAGCCCAGCGCCAGGACCATGAACAACCGCAGCAGGCGGGCGCAGGCCCGCAGGCGCGGCATCAGACTGCCGCCTTGAAGTGGCGGGCGTAGCGCGGGCAGAGGTCGTCGCGCTTGAGCAGGATGAACACGTCGGCGACCTGGAAATCCTCGTCCCAGCACGGCTCGCCGCAGATCTTCGCGCCCAGGCGCATGTAGGCCTTGAGCAGCGGCGGCATCTCGGTGATGACGTTGCCGGGGATATCCAGGCTGGGCAGCGGGTTCTTCGGTTCGGCGCGCAGGTGTTCGGTGCACAGGTAGCGGTCGCGCAGGCGCTGCATGATCGCGTGGGCCTGCACACCGCCATCCTGCATGGGGATGCTGGCGCAGCCCATCAGGTAGCTGTAACGGCCTTCGTTGAGCACCTCTGCCAGCTCACCCCAGAGCACGGCGATGGTGCCGCCGTTGCGGTAGTCGGCATCGACGCAGGTGCGGCCCAGTTCCAGGATCGGGCCTTGCAGTTGCAGCAGGCCATGCAGGCGGAACTCTTCTTCGCTGTAGAAGCGCCCCAGGCTGCTGGCGGCCTGGTGGTCGAGCAGGCGGGTGGTGGCCACCAGTTGGCCGGTGGCCAGGTCACGCACGCCGATGTGGCGGCAGTGGATGTCGTAGTCGTCCATGTCCAGGCCCTGTTCGGCGCCCTTGAGCTTGGCCTTGAATTCGGCGCTGAACACCTTGTAGCGCAGGGCCTGTGCTTCCTGCAGAGCCGCCTCGCCAACCAGGCGTTCGGCTTGCAGACGGCGTTCAGGGCTGTTGTCGCCAGAGCGAGCGATCCGAGTCATTGCGAGTCTCCATAAGCCAGCCAAAGGGTTGCGGCCGGTCGGCTTTGTTGTGCAAAGTCAGCCTAGGTAGGGGTGGTGTCACCCCTGTGAACCTTTGGTGATGCTTGCGTGACACCCCCCACAAGCCCTTTTCAAGGAGCGTCCGATGGCCTGGTTGCAACGACTCAACGACCCGCTGCGGCATCCGCTGGCGGCCACCCTTGGCGAAACCTACGCGGCATTGCTCGAACGCCTCGGGGGCGTCAGCCCGTTCGAACTGGCGGTGCTCGGCGGGCGGGCCATGGCGACGCCGGGGCTGGCGTTCCTGGTCGGCTACCAGGCCGCCTTGCGTGTGCTTTGGCCCAGCGCCCCGGCCAGCCTCGGCGCCTTGTGCGCCACCGAGCGGCGCAGCGTGCGCCCGGCCGACATGCACACCCGCCTCGACGGCCTGCGCCTGACCGGCAGCAAGGATTTCGTCACCGCCGGGCTGGATGCCGAATGGCTGCTGGTGGCGGCGCGCAGCGAGGGGCAGGGCGAGGCGCCGCGGCTGCAACTGGCGGTGGTCTACCCCGGTGAGCCGGGGGTGACCGTGGAGGCCTTGCCGACTTTGCCGCTGATGCCCGAGGTGGGCCATGGTCGTGTGCGCCTGGACGAGGCAGCCTGCGAACTGCTGGCCGGCGACGGCTGGGATGCCTACGTCAAACCCTTCCGCTCCCTCGAAGACCTCTATGTGCTCGCCGCGCTGGTGGCCTGGCTGCATGGCGTGGCCCAGGAATGCGCGTGGCCGCAGCCGTTGCGTCTGCGTTTGATCGGCTTGCTCGCCGGCTGTGCCGAAGGCAGTCGGCAGTGTGCCGACAGTGTTGCCTGTCACCTGTTGCTGGGTGGGTTGTTCGCGCAGTTCGAGAGCCTGCGCGCCGAGATCGACAAGGCTTTTGGCAACGGGCCTGGCCACTGGGCGCAGTTGTGGCAGCGCGACCAGGGGGTGCTGGCGCTGGCCAGCGCTGCCCGGGAAAAGCGTCTGGGCAAGGCCTGGAGCGCTGCAGGATTGTCATGAAAGCCTGAGAGGCTGGGTGATCCGTTAAATCGGGGCCGGCCCTTTTGCGGCACAAGGCCGCTCCTACAGGGAATCGCGATCCCTTGTAGGAGCGGCCTTGTGCCGCGAAAGGGCTGCAAAGCAGCCCCCATTCAGGCGATCAAGATGAAGGCACTGTGGTTGATTCTGGCAATGGCGGTGAGCCCTGTCCGGGCCGAAGACTGGCCCATCCCCACCTGGCCGGTCGACCCTGCCGCCATCGACTGGCAAGCCGTCGACACCTACGCCTTCCCGCCACGCACCACCGACCGCAGCGGCATCCGCACCGACGCCCTGCTGATCATCCGCGATGGCCGCATCATCCATGAGCGCTACACCGCCCCGACCCGCGACGACACCCCGCACCTGACCTGGTCGGTGAGCAAGAGCGTGCTGGCGACGGTGATGGGCGTAGCCTTCGGCGAAGGCCGCTTCAAGCTCGATGAGCCTGCCGCCCGCTATTACCCGCCCTTGCAGCAACATCCCGAACTGCGGCTGCGCGACCTGCTGCACTGGGCCAGCGGCCTGGCCTGGCAGGAGGACTACGAATACGCACCGCTCAAGTCATCGGTGGTGGCCATGCTCTACACCCGTGGTCGCGCCGACATGGCGGCCTACACTGCGGCCATGCCCGCCGCCAGCGCGCCCGGCCAGCGCTTTATCTATTCCAGCGGTGACAGCAATCTGCTGGCTGCCACCTTGCGTGGCCTGCTCGACGCCGGCCAGTACGATGACTATGCCTGGCAGGCGCTGTTCACCCCGCTGGGCATCGACAGTGCGGTCTGGGAGCGCGATGGGGCCGGCACCCTGGTCGGCTCCTCTTACCTGTACCTGAGCGCTCGCGACCTGGCACGCATCGGCCTGCTGATGCAGCGCGGCGGACGTTGGGGTGAGCGGCAGTTGTTGCCCGCCGACTGGGTGGCGTTCAACCGCACCCTGTTCGCGCAGGCCGAAGCGATACCCGGTGAGGCCAACCCGGGCGGCCACTGGTGGCTCAACCAGCCGCTAGCCGGCCAACCCTTGCCCTGGCCCGACGCACCGGCGGATAGCTTTGCGGCCCTCGGCCACTGGGGGCAGGCCTTGTATGTGCTGCCGGCGCAGAAGCTGGTGATCGTGCGCTACGCCGATGACCGCGACGGTAGTTACAGCCACAACGAACTGCTCAAGCGCGTGCTGGCCGCACTGGCCGGGGAGGGTGCATGAAGCGGATTGCCCTGCTACTGCTAGTGGCCCTGCTGGCCTGGGCCTGGCACGAACGCCAGGCGCTGGCGGACTTCCCCGGCATCCTCTCGGCCTATTCGGCCAAGGAGTATTGCTCGTGTCGCTTTGTCATGGGTTTCGACCAGGCCTATTGCCGTGGCTATGTGCAGCAATATCTGCCGCTGGGCCTGCTTGAGGAAGACAGCGCTGGCCGCCGGGTCAGCGCCGAGGGTTTGGGCCGGCGACACGAGGCGGCCTGGCAGGGCGCGCGCGTGGGCTGCCGCTTGCTGCCGTGAAACCGGGCGGTTAAGGTTGACGGCCTTGTGTAACAGGATTTCACATGTTCAAGCCGTCCCGTGTTCTGCCCTCGCTGCTGCTGCCGCTGTTCCTGGCCGCTGGCTTGCCCGCCCATGCCAACTGGCACCTGGATGGCGAGTCGTCGCGGCTGTCCTTCGTCACTGGCAAGAATGGCAACATCGCCGAAGTGAACCGTTTCCTGGTGCTGCATGGCACGGTCGATCGCAAGGGCGCGGCCGAGGTGAGCATCGAGATGGACTCGGTCAGCAGCGGCATCCCGCTGCGCGACGAGCGCCTGCGTGACGAACTGTTCGAAGTAGAGCGCTTCGCCGACGGCAAGGTGCAGGCGCAGATCGACCTGCGCCCGATCAACGACCTGGCCAACGGTGCCCAGCTCGAGCTGCGCCTGCCGGTGAGCGTCACCCTGCATGGCCAGACCCACAACTACGACACCCTGTTGCTGGCCACGCGCCTGGACGAACGGCGCTTCCAGGTGGTGACCCTGGAGCCGCTGGTGCTGCGTGCCGATCACTTCGGCCTGCTGCCGGGGCTGGACAAGCTGCGCAAGCTTGCCGGGCTCAAGTCGATCAACCCGTCGGTGCCGGTGAGTGCGGTGCTGATCTTCAACGCCCGCTGACATGCCGGGGCCGGTCTTCCCCTGGCGGGATGGCAACCAGTTCGAACTGTTGATCGACGGCCCCGAATTCTTTCCGCGCATGCTGCTGGCCATCGTGCGCGCCGAGTTCCAGGTTGACCTGGAGCTGTACCTGGTCGAAGGCGGCGCCTGCGCCGAGGCGGTGGTGGATGCCCTCGAGCAGGCCGCCCGCCGTGGCGTGCGGGTGCGCTGCCTGTTCGACGACTACGGCTCGCTGGCGTTCCCGACGGCCCTGCGCCAAAGGTTGCTGGCGGCCGGCGTCTACCTGCGCTGGTACAACCGCCTGCGCTGGCGCCGTGGCTTGCGCAACCTGTACCGCGATCACCGCAAGCTGCTGCTGGTGGACGAGCGCTGGGCGGTGGTCGGCGGCACCGGTGTAACCGACGAGTTCTGGCAGCCCGGCGAACCCACCAGCGAATGGCACGAAGTGATGGTGGGTATCCAGGGGCCGTTGGTCGGCGACTGGCAACTGCTGTTCGACCGTCAATGGGCCGCCAACCAGCGGCGTACCGCCTGGCGCCCACCCGAGGGCTTTGGCCTGCCGCGCTTGCCGCAGGTGCCGGCGCAGGGGCAGGGCATGGGCCGGGTGGCCTATGCCGATGCCCGCCAGCACAAGGACATCCTGCATGCGCTGGTGCGCGCATTGAACAGCGGCCAGCAGCGTATCTGGCTGGCCACCCCGTACTTTTTGCCCACCTTCAGCGTGCGCCGCTCGTTGCGCCGCGCCGCGCAGAAGGGCGTCGATGTGCGCCTGCTGCTCACCGGCCCGCGCACCGACCACCCGGCGGTGCGCTACGCCGGCCACCGTTATTACCCCCGGTTGCTACGCGCCGGGGTGCGGATCTTCGAATACCAGCCGTGCTTCCTGCACCTGAAGATGGTGCTGGTGGACGACTGGGTCAGTGTCGGTTCGTGCAACTTCGACCACTGGAACCTGCGCTTCAACCTCGAAGCCAACGTCGAAGCACTCGACCCGCCGCTGACCGCCGCCGTGGCCGCCAGCTTCGAGCGCGATTTCGCCCAGAGCCAGGAGGTCGACCTGGCCCGCTGGCATGCCCGCCCGTTGTGGCGGCGGGTGCAGCAGCGGCTGTGGGGCTGGCTGGATCGGTTGGTAGCCAACCTGCTCAATCGACGCGACTAGCGGCTTATATCGCTGGCCGGCAAAGCGGACTATCGTGCTGGGATTGTTCCCATGCAACGGAAGGAGTGGATGCGATGACGGCGAAGAAGATTCTCATGCTGGTCGGTGACTACGTCGAAGACTACGAGGTGATGGTGCCGTTCCAGGCCCTGGCCATGGTGGGCCATACCGTCCATGCGGTATGCCCGGAGAAGATCGCGGGGCAGACCGTGCGTACGGCGATCCACGACTTCGAGGGCGAGCAGACCTACAGCGAGAAGCCCGGGCACAACTTTGCCCTGAACTACGACTTCGTCCAGGTGCGGGCCGAAAGCTATGACGCGTTGCTGATCCCTGGCGGGCGAGCACCGGAGTACCTGCGCCTGAATGACAAAGTGTTGGAGTTGGTGCGGGCGTTCGACCAGGCGGGCAAGCCGATTGCCGCGGTGTGCCATGGCGCGCAGTTGCTGGCGGCGGCCGGGGTGCTGGAAGGGCGCGAGTGCAGCGCTTACCCCGCGTGTGCGCCGGAAGTGCGGCTGGCGGGTGGCAAATTCATCGACATCGCGGTGGACCAGGCGCATGTGGATGGCAACCTGGTGACGGCGCCGGCGTGGCCTGCTCATCCGGCTTGGCTGGCGGCGTTTCTGAAGGTGCTGGGGACGAGGATCGCCTGACCTTCTGCCACAGAACTGCACATGAGTGGTTGATTTAGCAGGGGCCTGTGGGAGCGGCTTTAGCCGCGAACACCGGCGAAGCCGGTGCCATTACCGCGTCGCTTGCTTCGCGGGTAAACCCGCTCCCACAGGGTACGCGGCCCGCTGATCTTTCAGCCCACTTGCTCGACCCAGTCATTGAGGTTGTAGTAGTTGCTCACCCGGGCAATCTTGCCGCAGTGAATGTAGAAGAACGCCCCCGCCGCCAGCACATACTGCTGCCCACTGGCCGGCGGCAACCCTTCATCGTCGGCCAGGTACTCGCCATGCACGGTGAACTCCGCCGCCGCGCGGTTGCCTTCGGCGTTCTGCATCACCACCAGATCGGCCAGCCGCTCACGGTAGCAGCGGTTCATCTTGTCCATGAACGCGGCAAACCTGGCCTTGCCCATCTGCCGCTCGCCCTGATTGATGTCATGGATCACGTCCTCGCTGAGCAGGGCGAGGAAGGCGGGCATGTCGCCGGCGTTGAAGGCGTTGTAGTAGGCGGTGACGAGTTCGGTAGCGGTCATGGAGAAATACCTGTCGCGCAGGGGAAAGGGAATGGCCTGGGCCCGATGATAGGGTTTCCCCTCAGGCCCGGCTTAGCCGAGCGCGTCATCCACATCGACAAAACGACCGCCCCCATGGAAATTCGCCTGCTCCATGGCGCCGCCATCGCGCCTTACATCGATGACCTCGCTCGCCTGCGCCTGACGGTGTTCCGCGAGTTCCCCTACCTTTACCAAGGCACTGAAGCTTACGAAGCCGATTACCTGGCCACCTATGCCCAGTCCGGGCGCAGCCTGGCAGTGCTGGCGCTGGACGGCGGCCAAGTGGTCGGCGCTTCGACCGGCCTGCCGCTGGTGGACGAGACGCCCGAGTTCCAGCAGCCATTCCTGGCCCAGGGCCGTGACCCGGCCTCGGTCTACTACTTCGGTGAGTCGGTGCTGCTGCCGGCCTACCGCGGCCAGGGCCTGGGCGTGCGTTTTTTCATCGAGCGCGAGTCCTATGCCCACAAGCTGGCCGAGTTCGACTATTGCGCCTTCTGTGCCGTGGAGCGCCCGGCCGGGCATCCGCGCCGGCCTTCGGGCTACAAACCCTTGCATGGCTTCTGGCGCAACCGTGGCTTTCTGCATGAGCCCTCGCTGCGCACGACTTATAGCTGGCGCGACCTCGACGAGCAGGAGCAGTCGAGCAAGATCATGTCGTTCTGGCTCAAGGCACTGCCGGCATGATCCGCCTCGCCGCCTGCCAGTACGCCATCGAGCTGTTCGAAACCTGGGAGGCTTACGCGGCACACCTTGAACGGCTGTGCGCCGAGGCCGCCGAACAGGGCGCGCAACTGCTGCTGTTGCCGGAATACGCCGGGATGGTACTCAGCGGGCAATTGCCCGCCGAGCAGCGCAGTGACCTGAAGGGCTCGATAGCCGGCATCCAGCCGCTGATCGAACCCTGGCTGGCGCTGTGCGAAGGCATTGCCCGACGTTACGGCGTTTACCTGCAGCCGGGCAGCGCGCCGGTGCTGGATGCCGACGGTCACTACCGCAACCGTGCATGGCTGTTTGGCCCTGAAGGCCGCCTGGGCCATCAGGACAAGCTGATGATGACGCGCTTCGAGCGCGAGCAGTGGGACATTGCCCCGGGTCAGGGGCTGTGGGTGTTCGACACGGCGCTGGGGCGGTTGGGCATCCTGATCTGCTACGACAACGAATTCCCCCTGCTCGCCAGGCACCTGGCCGAGGCCGGTGCCGACCTGATCCTGGCGCCCAGTTGCACCGACACCGAGGCCGGTTACCACCGCGTGCGCATCGGCGCCCAGGCCCGGGCACTGGAGAGCCAGATCGCCGTGTTGCAGAGCCCGACCGTGGGGCAGGCGAGCTGGTCGCCGGCGTTGGACGTGAATGTCGGCCGCGCCGGGTTGTTCGTGCCGCCGGACCATGGCATGCCGGCGGATGGCGTGATGGCACTGAGCGCCGAGCTTGATCCGCCTGGCAGCCAATGGTTGCGGTGCGACCTTGACCTTGGGCAGCTCCGTCGGCTGAGGCGGGAGGGGCAGGTCCTCACCCGACGGGACTGGCCGGAACAGTTCTCTGCCGGCGTCGCTCACCCAGGGTAATAGAGCTTGCTCCTGGCAACCGAGTAGGACTTGTCGGCAAAAGCCGGGAAATGGCCGTTGAACCGGCGCAAGGCCCTGCTTGGCAATGATGGCTTGTAGACAGGAATGTTATTGAAGCCCGGGCTCCAGAGTGGTTCGTATGTTCGAGGCATCTGCAAGGTGGCCGTCCCTTTGAGGAAAATCTTCTGGCTGTAGGCTTCCACGGGCCGGCGCAGCTCATTGGCGATCTTCTGCGCCGCGCCACTCTTGCCACCCCAGCATGCCAGTAGCACGATCTTCTGGTCGGCCGGGTAACCCATCTCGGCCAGGCGCGGTGCTATCAGGTTTCTGGCGATGTTTGCGGCATCGTCGGCTTGGCCTTGGGCATTCATCAGCATGCCCAGCGGGTGGCCGTGAGTCACGAATGCCGCGGTGTTCTCTGCATACAAGTTCGGGATGAAGGCCACATCGCCACCTTCCTTGGTTGTGCCAAATAGCACCGTGGCGGGGCGCTGGCCGTCACCTGGGCCGATTCTGTAAGGCTTGAAGGAGGCAAGCTTGCTGGCCGCGCGCCCCGAGCTGTTCGAGAGCCCGGCGGCCCATTTGGCCGCAGCAGGCGCCATGCCCGCCACCGCGCTGGCAATGCCGGTGCCCAGGGAGAGCCAGCCGAGCACGCTGGCGGCCTTGCTGTCGGCATCGCTGGCTTGCAGGGCGGCACTAGCGGCCCCGGTGCCGAGGGAGACGGCACTGAGGGCGGCGGTGCTGATTGCCAAGGCACTGTTGGCGCTGAGGGCTCCCAGGCCTCCGGCGAGGACGGTGGCGACGGCCGGGGCAGCGGTGCCCAGGCTGGCCAGGGTGACCGCGGCGCCAATGGCTAGGCCAACGCTGGCCAAGGTCCAGCTCATCCAGCTGTGGCCATCCGGGTCGATGCGGTTGATCGGGTCGCCGCCGCAGTAGGCGTAGGCATTGATGCCACCACGGCCGAACGGGCTTTCGCTGTCGGGGGCGAGGAACATCATCAGCAGTGGATCGTAGGGGCGATAGCCACCGGGGATCAGCCAACTGGTCAACGGTTCCTGACGTTCCCCGGCAAAGCCGAACCGGGACAGGGTCGAGTCGCTCGGTGTGCTGCCGTAGGCTGTGTAGCGGCGTTGGCGAACATCGTCGTCCACTTCCAGGCGTACGCTGCCCTGGCCGTCGCAGCCAAGCAGAGTGGTATTGGCGCCTGGGTGGTTGATCGCGAACAGCGAGGCACCATCACCTACCAGGCCGTGACGTTGACCGGACCGTTGTGTGTGGGTCGGCTGATCGGCGCTGAAGAAACTGCGCTCGAGCTGGCCATCGAGCACCCGGTCGCACAGATGGCCGCTGGCGTCGTAGCGGTATTCGCAGGTTTGGCCATCGAGCTGCACCTGTGCCAGTCGCTCATGAGCGTCCCAGTTCAGCTGACGGCCCAGGCTGTCGGCGATCAGGCGGCCGCACGCGTCGTAGGTGAGGTCGATCCGTTCGGGCCAGGATGGGTGGGTATGGGTGATCGAGACAACCTGGGTGGGGTCGTTTTCGGCGTAGCTGAACCGAGCCTCGTCACGGCTGCCATCGGCAAAGTCACTGACGATGTGGGTATGACCGTCCAGGGCGTTGAAGCTCAAACTCTGTTCGACGACTCGGTTGCCGAAGGGGTCTTGCGGCGCGGCGTGCAGGTCGGCCTGGTAGTGCACCAGGCGACAACGCAGGTCGTAGGCGAAGGTCTCTTCGCCCTGCTGCTCGCCGTCATGCCAGGTGCGTGAGGTGAGTTGGTCGAGGCCCGAGTAGCCGAGGGTCTGGGTGAAGGTCCGGGTGTTGCCGTCGTTGACCACGGTGAAGGTGTTGCGATGTTCGCGGCCCATGCTGTCGTAAGTGATTTTTCGCGTGAGCAGACGGTCAGCGACGGGGTCCTGGGTGGTCACGGTTTCGAGGCGGGAGAAGGCGTCGTAGGCAAAAGTAGTCGTCACGTCGCCGACTTTGAGCACACTGAGCCGGCCGAACCCATCGTGGTGGCGCTGGTGCTCCACTGCGCCGCTGTCGGTGAAGCCCAACAGCTGGCCATTGAATGAGTAGCGCCACTGGGTGCTGTGCTCCTCGCCATCGACCTGCCATGCATCACGCAGTGGCAGGCCGGCGCCGTCGAAGCTCCAATGCTGGCTGCACAGCTCGCCGCTGGCGCTGCAAGGCAGGCCGAGCGTGGGGTGGTAGTCGAGGCGTTGCTGTGTGGCGCCGTCGGCATGGCTGGCAAGCAATGCATTACCCAGCTGTGGCTCGTAGGTAAAGGCCACACGCTTGCCATCGGCCAAGGTGTTGGCGCTGGGCGGTAGCTGCCCGGCCCGGTAGTGATAGTGGGTGCTGCGCCCGGCGACTGCCACCGAGCGCTGGCGGCCGAGGCCGTCGAAGGTCTGGCGACCGAGAATCAGGGTGTCGGTGGTCATGCGGGGGCCTGCGCTTGTGCGGGAGTGATGGCAATGGATTCCACGTGCTGGTCATCGCTGTGAGCGGCGAAGGTCCAGGCCAGGCGAGTACCGTCGGGCAGTTGTTGCTCGACCAGCCGCGAGTAGTGGTCGTAGCGCTTGCGGTTGATGATGTCGGTAGCGCCTGGGACGGTGAGGCGCTCCTCTATGACCCGGTCCAGGCCGTCGCGTGTGAGCTTCAAGGTGCGCACCAGTTGGCCGTCGCTGTCGAAATGCTGTTGTCGGGCGGGGCTGCCGGCCGCATTCAGCTCGATGACCTGTCGCGGGCCGTTGCGCCCTGCGGCAACCTGCCAGTGCTCGGTACGCTGGCGAACCGGGTCATGGCGAGCATGTCGCTCGATGCCCTCGGGGCTGATGGTAAGTGCGGCCTGACCCCAGTCGTCGTAGGCGGTAGTGGTGGTCAGGCGTAGCGGAGCAATGCCTTCGCCGAGCCAGTCGACGGCCGTCTCGCTGACCGGACGGCCCAGCGCGTCAAACTGGGTGTGAGCGACGGTCCTGAAGGTGCCCGGTGCCTGCTGGATATCTTCCAGCTCCACCCTGACCGTTCGGCCATCCCCATCGAGCCACTGCCGTTGGCGGCGGCCGGTGACCTCGACCTGCTCGACCATCACGGGGTTGAGCGCTTCGCCGCTGCCGGCTTGCCTGGCGACAGTGTCGCCCAGGTGGTAGCTGGCCTGGCGCTCGGCCTGGTAGGGGCTGTTGGCGGCCGTGATGGTGCGCACGATCCGGCCGAGCGGGTCATGGGCGTAGGTCGTGAGTGCCCCGGCCTCGTCACGCTCCCAGGTGGTCAAGCCGCTCAGCAGCGAGCGGGCATCGCTGCGGGTCGAGCGGTTCTCGGCGTCGTGCTCGAAGCCGATGAGCGTGGTCTGCGTGACCAGATCGTCGTGCTCGATGCGGTAGTGGTATTCGGTCGTGGTGGTCATGCCATTCAAGGTCGTGGCGCTGCGGGCCAGCCGCCCGTAGCCGGGACCTGGAGCGGTGCAGTAGACCTGGCTGGTGGATTCCAGCAGGCGTTGCTCGCCCTCATCCCAGCCTTGTTCGCGTGCCACCACGGTGTGGGCAGGTTCGCCGTCGAGCAGCGATGGCAGAGCCTGGTACGTATACAGGGTGCCTAGTGTGGGTGCCTGGCCGTCAGCCGGAGCCGGCGTCACGGTCTTGCTCCTGAGCCAGCGTACCCTGCCCAGCGCATCGGCCGGGCAGCCGTCGGCACCGGTCGCCGGGTAGTAGCTGTTGTGTTCCGCGACACCACTGGGGTAGCGCACGTGCAGGATGTTGCCTGCATCATCGTATCGGTAGCTGGTGGTCTCGGTGCGGCTGGCGCCATCGCGGGCATGATCGATATAGGTCATGGAGACCTGCAGGGGCAACTGGCACCAGGCCGGCTGCTGCTCCCAGGTGAGGCGCGGGTCCGCGCCATGGGTGGTGGTCCTGCGTGTTTCACACGGGCCTTGGCGCGTCACTTCGCTGACCAGCAGGTGATGGCGGTCCCAGGTGTAGTGATGGCTGCCAAGGGCCTGGCCGTCGCTGTCGCTCAGGGTTTCGATGACTTCATAGCGATAGTCGCCTTCGACCTGGTACAGGTTGTCTCGGCCGGTATGCCAGACGAAGGCCTGGTCGCTGCCGAAGCCAAGAAAGTTGTGTTCGCCGAGCCAGGTGTAAGTACGGTTGAGTTCGCTGCCGTTGCGGCCTGTGGCATGGGTCCAGGCAACCACCCGAGGCAGGTAGGGGAAGGGGGCTCCCGGTGGCAGGTGATGGCCATCGCTGTCGCTGGCCCAGTGTACGAAGTCTTCGGCACCCAGCGGGCTGCGGATGTAGCTGGGTAGCAGCAGGGTCGTCGCACCGGCAAGGTCGATGGGCTCGTACTCGATGCTGAACGGTTCGTTGACGCCAGGCAGGTGAACCTCGGTCAGCCAGTCATTGCTGAGCAGCGTGCGCAAGGTGGTGGGCTGCTGGCTGTGCGGGTTGAGGATGAAGTGCAGCTCGCCCTGGCGATTTTCCAGGGTTAGCAGGGGGCGTTGTTCGTCGCGGATCTGCTGGAGCCTGTAATCGCCCTCGGCGAACGGCAGCCAGTCGAAGAACAGCCTTCGACCTTCCGGGGAGCGCAGCTCGGCCAGCAGGTAGCGACCGCTGCCGCTGTCCTGGCGCCTGAGAATCTCGCATTCCCCGGACTTGTGGTCGACGCGCAGGCTGCCGTCAGCCTGCCAGGTCACCAGGAAGGTGGTCAGTTTCTGATCGTGCAACGCCAGTCGGCCATTGACAGTGAACTGGGAGGCACCCAGGTCGACGGCGAACTGCTCGCCCGAACTCAGGCGCAGCCTTGCTGCGTTCTGGTCCAGGTCGATTTCCGACAGGCCCAGTGCCCAGCCTTGGCCATAACCGCGATCGAGGGCGGAGTTCAGCAGGTTGAAGCTGAGGGTCAGGGTCAGGGTGGGGCCGCAGAGCTGGTTGGCCGGTGGCAGCGGCAGGGCGATGGCCAGGGTGAACTGGCCGGTGCGAGGGTCTACGCCGGTCTTCAGGAAGTCCAGAAAGTTGCCGGCTTGGGTGTGCAGTGCGGACATGCAGGTTTCCTTGGTTGAACCAGAAACGCCGGGCACCCCTTTTCGGGGCGCCGAGCCGGTGTATCAGACGTTGCCCTGGATGACCTGGAAGTCGATGGCGTGGCCGCTTTCCTTGCTGAGGAATTCGATGCGATGTTCGTTGCCGTTATGGTCGATGAGTTTCCACAGGCTCTGCTCTTCATCGAGCGCGTTGTAGTGGCGTGCATAGAAGCGTCGGTGGTAGCGGTGCAGCGTCATCTGGTTGGGGCGTTGGGTCAGGCGGCCCCGCGAACCGGGTACATCCAGTGCGAAGGCCTGACCCACACCATGGACAGTCACTTCGGTGTGCTGGCTGTAGTCGTTGGTCAGTTGGAAAGAAAACAGCGCATGGTCCCAGTTGTGGCGTTCGTAGAAGGCGTGCCCACCGGGTGTTGCCTGGGAGCGGCTTTCCACGATGAAGTTGTTGGGGTCCCTTAGGCCGAAATATCCGACCTGGTGCTCGACTTCGTCATCCCAGTAGTTCCCGGAGGATTGCTTGTAGGCGATCGTGCCTTCCATCTTCAGCTCGAAGGCCGAATCGGGGAGCCGTTGCGGCGAAATGGACTCGATGACCACCGACGACTTGAACGGGGCGACGTTGGTTTCGAAATGGCTCTGCTCGTCCTTCCAGATCCCGGCATACAGGGTGCTCAGGGTGCCGCCGGGCAGTGTCGAGGTCACGTAGAAGCGGCGGCGGATGGTAAGGGGCGAGGACTCCATCAAGGGGCTGGGCACAACGCCGGAGGCGGCGTGGTAGGCGAAACGCGGGTCGCGCTCGTGATGGGCTTGCAGCTCGGCATCCAGAATGTGGAGCTTTCCGTCGTCGTCGATCTGCAGCAGTTCGAGCGAGGCCAGGCTTTGTTCGGTGATGGTCTGGCCGTCGCGCGGTTCCAGGGTCACGGTGACTTCGACCTGCTGGCGGCCATTGGCGTAGACGCGATTGGAGTTGGAGGTCACATCGACGCGGAATCGACGCAGCCATTGATTGGCGGATTGTGTGTGGGTCATGAGCCCTTCCTGTGTGGGAGATGAGGGCTCATTTAAGTGGGAGAAGGGGCACGGCGAGCGGTATATATATATCGCTCGAGCGCCGCTATCTGGCCTGACTAATATTCCCCGGACAGGTTCAACGATTATTGCTATGGGGGATTTTATCAAGCAAGGAAGCGATGGCAGCTAGGCCTTGTATAAAAAGTGCCGTGCTATCTCGGCCTTACTTGCCTGTTTTCGCCTTGCTTGATCGTCGTTCAGCGAATTTTCGTACAAGCCCAAGTGCAAGAAGAACGCTGCGAAGATAATTCTTTAATGCTGTCAATTTGAATAGCCATGCCGTGGGTTTTGGCTCTTTTTGTAGGTCTACGTAATTGGCGCCAATCCATTTCAATTTAACTCCGAAACTGTTCGTCAGGTTGGAAACCCACAATGGCCAGCCATAGCCATTTTGATCATAATATGTTATCAGGTACCCGGCGTCTGAATACTTGTAGCCGTTCCCGTCATTGGTAAGCAGTCGGGATGCATAAGCGTTTCCAAGTATACCGTTTATTTCTGCGGTAAGCGCATGGTCGGGGCTGACTTTGACAGTGCGTTTGTAGTCGAGTCTATAGTGTTGTTGAATGCGTTGTATGTTGTCTTTGTAATTTCTGTAGTGCAGTGTCGTTGTGTTTCCTGATGAGTAACACAGTTTGTACGAGCGGTCCGATATCCAAAGTCTGTGCATGTCTATGTCTTTGCCATCGTTATTATAAATATCCACGCGACCGTAACTAAAACTTGAGGGGGGGAGGTCGTAATTTCTTTTCAAGGCAGCGAGCGTCGCTGAGCTATTTGACTTGCCGGCTACCGTATTGCCCCCCGGGGATAAGTCTTTTTGATACGTGTGATAGGTGACGCCATCTAGGACCAAACGAGCTGCAACCTGTAAATTAAACTCGCCACTGGTCTTTATCCAGAATCGTACGGTTTGGTCGCTCTGCAAAGGTTTTTGGAGCGTCGATACTTGTGTGCCCAGGACATCGAACAAGTCATCGGGGAAACGCGGGGCCTCACTAATGTAGGTCGTGTATTGGCTGCCTAGCGCTGCGCCTGTGTCGTATCTTACCAGCTCGATCTTGTTCAACTCAGCTGGCGTAAGCTGTACGGGCTGCTGTTTATCGTCGAGTGCACGAATCACGACGTCGATGAAGGTGGGTTGGCGGGCACTATTGTGAAGTTTGCAGAGGACGTTGTTGTCTGCCAAGCCGAGCCCTTTCACCTGGAAGAACGCAATGTTGGCGACACGTAACGGCGAGGTCTGTTCGTCCAGGGTGCTTGTGTTGACCACCGTGAGCTTGGAGCGACGACCCAACGGGTCCGACTGCGTACCGTCGAAGGCGATGGACAAGCGATGACGGTTGCCATGCCGGTCGTAGGCGGAGAGTCGGCAAGGGCCATCACGTTTGGTGGCTTTGGTGGCTTTGGTGTCTTTGATTTCGTAGTAAGGGATCTGGTTGTCACCTTGCAGTAGCACGATGACGGCGCCGGTGTTGTCAGTGTTGACCTCTTCGACCTGACGCGCTGGGAAGTGGGGGCCCAGACAGATACTGGTGTCGTAGAGCACCGTCTTGTTACCAGGCCATGCGATGCCGACGTGTGATGCGAAGGTCTGATCTGGCTGATGATCCTGCCAGCGGATCATGCCATTGGTATTATCCGGCTCGCATTGCGCGTAGGAAAAGGGTACTTCAATGGGCATCAAACGGTGCTCGTGAATAAAGCGGGAGCCGCCGACGGTGTCGCCTTCGTTTCGGGTCTGCGCCCAGTGGTAGTCTTGCGGGAAAACGTAATTAGGAGCCGGATGGGCATAGAGGTCAATGGAACTGTCATAGATGTCGTCAGAGTAATAGTCCTCGCCCTTTCCGCCATCATCGGCATCCCGGGTGATGGCCACACGCAGGGTCACTTTGCTGCCAGCCGGCGCTTGGCTATGAATATAACGCTGCTTGTAGCGAATTTCGTTGTCATTCAGCCAATACGACGGGTTGTCCTCACGGATCAAATCTTTTTCGTCCATACCGGGAGGCGGCGGCGGTTCGGGGAGTGGGGGTAGATTCAAGGCTGGGAAATAGTCGAATCGCTCGTCATGATGCTCGCTGTAGAACCACGGGGCTGAAGCATCCTCTGGAAGCGGGTCGTAAATGCCGATGACTTTCTGACTGACGATGCGCAAAGAATCGAATTCCCTTTGGGATAATTCTTGCCCAACGTTTGGTCGCGCCAGAATGATGACCTCCACCTGCTGGCGGCTATTGTTGAAAACTGAAGTGCTGGCGGATGAAAGAACAATTTCAAACCTGCTGAGCCAGTCACTGATTGAGCGTTTAGTTTTCATGATGGCCTGACCTGATGGTTGGGTTTCAGGTAGGATTCTATTCAGGCGGCGAGCAGTTGAAACCTGGCAAAAATATCAGGTGGCGATGTCGGCAGTGCCCCTGTCGCAGGCGTCGATAAAGGTTGGTCGTCAGAAATTAAATAATGAATTGGAATAAAAACGCCCGGCAATGGCCGGGCGTTTGATATCGCATGGGCGATGATTACTTCACTTCCACCGCCAGGCTTTCGGCGATCTTGCTCTGCCACAGCGCAGGGCCGGTGATGTGCACCGACTCACCCTTGCTGTCCACCGCGACGGTGACCGGCATGTCTTTCACTTCGAACTCGTAGATCGCTTCCATGCCCAGCTCGGCGAAGGCCAGGACCTTCGACTTGCGGATGGCCTGGGCCACCAGGTAGGCGGCGCCGCCGACGGCCATCAGGTAGACGGCCTTGTTGTCCTTGATCGCTTCGATGGCGGTCGGGCCACGTTCGGACTTGCCGATCATGCCCAAGAGGCCAGTTTGCTCGAGGATCTGGCGGGTGAACTTGTCCATGCGGGTGGCGGTGGTCGGACCGGCAGGGCCTACCACTTCGTCACCGACCGGGTCGACCGGGCCGACGTAATAGATGAAGCGGCCTTTGAGGTCGACCGGCAGCTCTTCGCCGCGGTTGAGCATCTCGACCATGCGCTTGTGCGCGGCGTCGCGGCCGGTGAGCATCTTGCCGTTGAGCAGGATGGTCTCGCCTGGCTGCCAGCTGGCGACTTCTTCTGGGGTGATCTCGTCGAGGTTGACGCGACGGGCGCTCGGGCCGGCTTCCCAGACGATTTCCGGGTAGGCGTCCAGCGACGGTGCTTCCAGTTCGGCAGGGCCGGAACCGTCGAGCACGAAGTGGGCGTGACGGGTGGCGGCGCAGTTGGGGATCATGCACACCGGCAGGGAGGCGGCGTGGGTCGGGTAGTCCATGATCTTGACGTCGAGCACGGTGGTCAGGCCGCCCAGGCCCTGGGCGCCGATGCCCAGCTGGTTGACCTTGTCGAACAGCTCCAGGCGGATCTCTTCGATACGGTTCTGCGGGCCACGGGCCTTGAGCTCATGGATGTCGATGGACTCCATCAACACTTCCTTGGCCATGACGGCGGCTTTCTCGGCGGTACCGCCGATGCCGATGCCGAGCATGCCTGGCGGGCACCAGCCAGCGCCCATGGTCGGGACGGTCTTGAGCACCCAGTCGACGATCGAGTCGGACGGGTTGAGCATGGCCATCTTCGACTTGTTCTCGGAACCGCCGCCTTTGGCCGCGACGTCCACTTCTACCTTGTCGCCAGGGACGATGGAGTAGTGGATGACGGCCGGGGTGTTGTCCTTGGTGTTCTTGCGGGCACCGGCCGGGTCGGCCAGGATCGAGGCGCGCAGGACGTTCTCGGGCAGGTTGTAGGCGCGGCGCACACCTTCGTTGATCATGTCGTCGACGCTCAGGGTGGCGTCGTCCCAGCGTACGTCCATGCCCACGCGCACGAACACGGTGACGATACCGGTGTCCTGGCAGATCGGGCGGTGGCCGGTGGCGCACATGCGCGAGTTGATCAGGATCTGGGCGATCGAGTCACGCGCGGCGGGCGACTCTTCACGCAGGTAGGCCTCGTGCATCGCCTGGATGAAGTCGACGGGGTGGTAGTACGAGATGAATTGCAGGGCGTCGGCAACGCTCTGAATCAGGTCGTCTTGCTTGATCACGGTCATGCAGCGCGCTCCTCTTAAAGACGGGAACATTCAAATAGGCACACCGACAACGCACACCGGTATGTCGGCAGTGCCTGGCAAGGCCCTGGCTGGTCGGGCCGGGGCAAAAAGGCGCGGCAGTATACCGCGCCCCGCCGTGGGAAACACCTGCGGGTGGTCTGGACCTTGGTCGGCTGCGGGGCGGGCATCGTTTTTGCTGATGACGTGGGCAGGGTGATGCTGTTCAATGGTTTAACGGGTGACATCGATTGGGGCTGCTGCGCAGCCCTTCGCGGGTAAACCCGCTCCCACAGGGAATGCACCGACCTTGTGGGAGCGGGTTTACCCGCGAAGGGCCGCCAAGCGGCCCCATTGCTTGATCATCAGGCGAGTATTTGGAGATCAATGACATGGCCGAACTGACTGTGGGGGCGCGCCGATGGGCGGTGCCTTTCGGCAGTAATCTTCTGGATGCGCTCAACGGCGCCGGCTGCGCCGTGCCCTACAGCTGCCGCGCCGGCAGTTGCCATGCCTGCCTGGTGCGCTGCCTGGACGGTATGCCCGGGGATGCGAAGCCCGAGGCCCTGGCGGCGGACAAGCGTGAACAAGGCTGGCGCCTGGCCTGCCAGTGCTCGGTCAACAGTGACCTGGTGCTGGAACTGTTCGACCCTCGACGCGACGGTGTTGCTGCTACGGTCAGCGAACTGGCCTGGTTCGGCGACGTGCTGCGCCTGCGGCTGCTGCCCGAGCGGCCATTGCGCTACCAGGCCGGCCAGCACCAGGTGCTGTGGTGCGGCGATGTTGCGCGGCCCTACTCGTTGGCGAGCCTGCCGGGCGAGGAAGCCTTTCTGGAATTCCACCTTGATTGCAGGCGTTCGGGGGCCTTTTGTGATCGGGCCAGGCAGTTACAAGTAGGCGATGAGCTGAGGCTGGGCGAGTTGAGAGGTGGGGCTTTGCATTACGACCCGGACTGGCAGGAGCGGCCGCTGTGGTTGTTGGCAGCGGGGACCGGGTTGGCACCGTTGTGGGGCATCTTGCGCGAGGCGCTGCGCCACGGGCATCGGGGGGAGATTCGGGTGCTGCACGTGGCACGCAGCGCTGAAGGACACTATCTGACGCAGTCGTTACAGGCGCTGGACGGGGTGACGGTCGAATTGGTGTTGGCGGCGCAGTTTGATGAGGCGTTGGCTGGGTTGAAGCTGATGTCGCGTCGGACCATGGCGCTGGTGTGCGGGTCGCCGGCGGGTGTGGAACGGTTTGCCCGG